>JBOHWJ010000318.1:0-12488 GCA_050736495.1 Binataceae bacterium (SeqCode)
TTGGGATTGGCCGCGGCCAGCGCCTTGCCGTCTGATAAGAGTGGATCACCGGCGCCCGCATCATCAATCAACAAGTCGGCGCGCGCCAGCAGCCGATTCAAAATCGCACGGCCGTCAGGCGCGTCGCGATCAAGCGTGATACTGCGCTTGCCGGCCGCCGTGAACAGGAAAAGACCGCTACGCTCGGGACCCGGCACGTCGTCGAGAAACGGCGCGAGCCAGCGCACGTTCGAGCCCGTGCGCGGCCGCTCGATCATCACGACGTCAGCGCCGAGCCGCGCGAACATCCTGCCGCAGAAAGCGGCCGACAGTCCGTCCGCCACTTCCAGCACCTGGGTGCCTTCCAGTAGTTCCGCCATTGCACAGCGATCCTTAGTCCAGCGATTCCGGCGCGAGTTTAGCCGGCGCAGTTGTAGACGCGCATCACATTGCCGCCCAGCACTTTCGGGCGTGCGCTATCACTCAAGCGCGCGGCCATTTTTTCGAGTTCCTCGATATAGTTGCCGGCGTGATCAGGATGAGGAAAATCGGACGCCCAGAAAAACTTGTCAGCGCCACACAACTCGACCATCGCGGGCAACGAGCGCTCGTCGGGGTCGGCCGAGACCCAGCAGTTGCGCCGGAAGTAGAAGCTCGGCTTTTCCTTGAGCGGCACGCCGCGTCCGATCATGCTGTCGTAAACCGCGTCGAGGCGATCGAGCCAATAGCCGACCCATCCGCCGCCGACTTCGAGCACGACCAGTTTCAGGCGCGGAAATTTATCGAACACGCCGAAATGAAAAAAGCTGGTGAAGCCGTGACGCACGGCGTCACCGGCCGTGACGTTCAGGAAGAACGGGTGGTCGCGCACGTACTGGTAGTCGAAGCGTCCGGGCAGGGCCCACACCGGCTCCAGCGACGGATGAATGCCGAGCGGAACGTCCAGTTCCTCGGCCTTGGCGAACAGCGCGTCATGATCGGGATGGCCGTGGGGCTTGTGCGTCAGCGTGAACTGCGCGACCCATCCACCCTTGCATCCGTCCTTGACCGCGCGCTCGAGCTCGCGCGCGGCGGCCTCCGGGTCGCCGAGCGAGAGATGCGCTATCGGAACGAGACGGCCGTTGCTCTCCGAGCAGAAGTCGACGATCCAGCGGTTGTAGGCGCGCGTATAGGCCTGCGCGAGGTCGGCGTCGAGGCATTCGGTCTCCCAGAAAACGCCTAGCGTCGGATAAAGGAAGACCGCGCGCAGTCCTTCACGGTCGAGCCGTTCGACGCGCTCTTTGGAATCCATCGCGCCAAGCGGTGCGTTGGCGCCGTAGGTGAGGCCGCGGCGCTGCTCGACGTCGCCGCGCCGCGTACCCATCGCGCACATCTGCGCGAAGATCGGCCCGCGCGTTATTTTCGACGGACGCCCGCCGATTTCGAGATATTCGACGCCACGCACGTCGCGCTTGATGCGCATCGCGTAGCGTTTGTACCTGGACTCGATATAGCGATCCCACAAATCCGGCGCCTCCAGGATATGGCCGTCGGCGTCGACCGCGCCGTCGCAATTGAGCCGGCGAATTTCTTCTGGGGAAATTTCCTCGCGCGGGCGTCCCATGACTGTTCTCCAATCGCTCCAGAGCCGCATCTTAGTCGCCACGATCCCTTGATGGCAAAGGGCGATTTGGTCAACAACTAGACCTGCGGTTGAGGCTTCGGAGCCTTAAGGCGGTCTAAGCAGTTCCGCGCGCGGCGCCAAGCGGCCACCGGCGGGCGCGAAAATCGAGTCGGCAACTGGCCGCGGATGCGAAAGGGTAGAAAGGGTAGAAGATGAAGTTTGCAGTCAGGTTGATGCTTTGCATGGCTGTGGTGGTGTGGTCGTTCTCGGGAATTGCCCGCGCCGCCGACGCTACCATTGCGCCGGGCACCCAAATCACGATGTCGAATTGGCGTCAGTACAAACAGTTCATGCCCGATACCATGGTGTCCCTGTTTCAGGGCACTTATTTCTGGAAGATGCCGTCCGACGTCGAAATCGACATCGGCCCCGCGGCGATTCATCCGCTGCCCAAAGGCTACCTTGACGCCACCGAGAAGTATGCGCCGCAGGCCAAGCTGGTTGAGCTCCCGGACGGCGGACTGACCATCCAGGGTTACGTCGCGGGAGAGCCTTTTCCCAGTCCGAGCGGTCCGCACAAGGGCTGGAAAATCCTCGCCGACATGTGGTACCGCTATGTGCCCTATTTGATCGTCTCGACCGCGGAAAACCCCATTGTTGAGTGCTCCGCGGACCGTTACGGCAATGTCTCATGCGAGCGCGAGGTTTTCGTCGCGCGCGTGCTCAAGCATATTACCGACCCGGGCGTGGCGATGGCTAATCCGCAAGCCGGCGACCACGATGAAACGCGCTTTGGCATGATAATCGAGCCCGAGACCGAGAAGTATTCGGCCCTTCTCAGCATTTACTATAACGACTTGACCAGGTTGCCATCGAGTTATCAGTTCAAGCCCGCCGAGCGCAGGGTGGTACAGCTTTCCTCCGCCGCGCGCTGCATGCAGAGCGGCGGCAGCGATTTCACGGCGGACGATTACCGTTATGGTTTCGCCGGGAGCATCCCGACTGTCTCGGCCAATCTGCTCGGCGAGAAAAAAATCATCGCGCAGCTCGACTACAAAATGCCGGGCGGCACCTTCCCGGCCAATTTCGATATGCCGCTCGGCTTTCCCAAACCGGATTGGGGCAAGTGGGAACTGCGCGATGTCTACGTGCTCGATGTGAGAAAGATTCCTTCGCAGGCCTCAGGCTACTGTTACGGCAAACGCATAATGTACATAGACCAGCAGTTCCTGGGCGCGGTCTGGGCGGACCTCTACGACAAAGACATGAAGCTCTGGAAGATCTTTCACATAGCGCCGCAGGTGACGGACGTTCCAGGTATCGGCGTGGTCAACAACGCGGGCGGGTTCACCGAGCAACTGTGGGACGTCCAGAACGATCACGGCAGTTTCGACACCAGCTACGACAATAACAATCACGCGCCCTACGTCGATGCGCAGGTGCCCAAGGAATACAACGATGTGGGGAAGTACTCGACGGTCGAGGGTTTGAACGAGATCATGCGTTAGGCCGCGAGCGCGTCATGGCGGACAACTGGCGGCGGCGGCAACCGCCGCACGATTGGTTGGCAACGGCCAGCAATCGAGAACGGGCGGTGCCGTGACATCGCCCGTTCCCTTTCCACGATACCCGAGTCAGGAATCACTGGCATCGCCAGCGCTTGCGGGAGCGGTCGGCAGCCCCGCGCCGCGCCATCCCGCGATTCCGTCCGCCATCACACTCACGTCTTTGTAGCCGGCTTTGACCGCCCGACGGGCGGCCTCATGCGAGGCCATTCAAAGTGTGTTGTGACAGTAAAATACCAGCTTGCTGTCCTTGTTCGGCGGCAGCGTCGTGGCGACGTCGTAATGACTGGACGAAGAAAGCAGCTTCGCCTCCGGAATGACTCCTGACTCCGCGCGAACGTCGGGCGGATTGGCGTCATAGACATATACGTGTGTCTGCTTGTCGGCCATCAACGCCTTGAGCTGGGCGACATGGATAATCTTGAAGTTGTCGTGTTCGGTGCTGGAACCGCCCAACAGATGCGAAAGATCCAATGAAAAAGCCGGCGCGGCGGCGAGGAGCCCGGCGAGCGCTACCACAGCGGCCACCAGGGCGAAGCGCGTTTTGGCACTGGTCAGCATGTCCTGCGACCTCATTATCCAAGATAACACACACACCACAAGCTGGCTATACGACTCTTTCAGGTCTTATCTGCTCCCGAACCAAGTCATGAGTTGCTGGCGTTTCGCGCGTTTACCGGAACGGTGGCCTGATCCGCCGCCTTCCATCCCATGATACCGTCGGCCATCACGCTTACGTCCCTGTAGCCGGCATTGACCGCACGCCGTGCGGACTCGTGGGATGCCGAGCACCGGCTGTTGGCGCAATAAAATACCAACTTCGCGTCCCTGTCCGGCGGAAGCACCTTCGCAATATCGTAATTGTCGTCGGAGGCAAGCAGCGTGGCGCCGGGGATACTGCCGTACTTGGCGCGAACCTCCGGCATATTGGCGTCGTAGATATGCAGGTCGCCCTGCCTATTGGCCATCAGGGACTTGAGCTGAGCGACGTGGATCAGTTTGAAAGTGTCGAGATTCTGTTGTTGATTGGGCTCGCCGAGCAACTGTGAAAGGCTGAACGAAAACGCGGGCACGGCAATCAGGATTCCCGCAAGCGCCGCCACCGCGGAGGTGAGGGCAATGCGCGTTCTGAGATTGATGGACATCTCAACAAACCTCCGGAACAACCTTTCCTATCAGACGATGCTCTCGATCTTGGTAACACAGGCTCCTGAACCAGGCCATATGGCGAATTCGGCGCGGCGCCACGGGGCGGCGAAAAGTTGCACCGGGTCACAGTTTGCAGGGAAGACCCCGCCAATGGCAGATTTACCCACACACGATGCCGGAGACGGTGCGGGGATTACGGCGGCGTCAGATGCGCACAGGCTTGTCGCCGTGCGGCGCGCTCGAGTGCGCGGCGCCGGCCAACGGCCCCGCGGCGCCTGCCTCGGTCCCGCACAACCCAAAACACCATGCCCGGTCGGCATGGAAAGGAAAGGACCCGCTCAAGAGAACGGTGAACCAGATGGAGCATTGTAATGAGTGACGATTGGAAAGCGCGGGCGCGCAAGCTTCGCAAAGGAAATCTCTTTGACGATTTCCAGGTAGGTCAGGTCTTTCAGCATCATTGGGGCCGCACCCTCAACCAAGGCGACAACACGCTCTTCACCACGCTGACCCTGAACTACAACCCGCTTTACTTCAACGCGCCGTATGCGCGCGCGCACGGCCATCGCCAAATCATGATCAACCCGATGCTGGTCTTCCTGACCGTATTCGGGCTTTCGGTCGAGGACCTGAGCGAGGCGGGCGGGCTTTTTCTCGGCGTCGACGCGCTGACCTTCCATCGCACGCTCTATCCGGGTGACACGCTGGTTGCGCGCAGTACGGTGGTCGATAAGCGCGAGTCACAAAGCCGCCCCGAACTCGGCATCGTTACGTGGCATACGGAAGGATTCCTGCTCGATAAGGCGACCGCCTCCGCATCCAGCGACCCGGGCGCCAGCGCTCTGGTGGTGGATTTTCGCCGTTCCAACCTGATTCCGAAACGAGGCACCGACGTATGACCTACATCACCGAAGAACGCAAGATGATCCAGCAAACCGCGCGCGACTTTACAATGGCCGAAGTATTGCCTGTCGCGAACAAGCTTGACCCGATCGAGGGCGAGATCCCGATGGAGTTGCGCAAGAAAATGGCCGATCTCGGCTACTTCGGCATCCTGGTGCCCGAGGAATATGGCGGTCTCGGCCTCGGCGCATTCGAGTACGCGCTGGTGGCAGAGGAACTCGCGCGGGGGTGGATGAGCGTCGCGAGTATCATCGCGCGCGGCAACGGCCTGTGGGGCGGAATCAGCGACGAGCAGCGCAGGAAGTATTTTCCGCGCATGGCGCGCGGCGAATTCCTCGGCGCCTTTTCACTCTCCGAGCCCGACGCCGGCTCCGACCTCGCCAACGTCTCATGCCGTGCCGTGCGCGAGGGCGACGAATGGGTGATCAACGGCACCAAGACCTGGTGCACTTTCGCCGACGGTGCCGATTTCATCCAGTTGTTCGCGCGCACCGCGACGCCCGATGAGCAGCGCCGCCACGTCGGCATCAGTCAGTTCATGATCGAGAAAGAGCGCGGCAAGCTGCCGCCCGGAGTCAGCGGCTCGCCCATCCGCAAAATCGGTTACTTCGGCTGGAAGACCTGGGAGCTTCATTTCGATAATTGCCGCGTGCCGGCCGCCGCCCTGATGGGCCAGGAGGGGCGCGGCTTCTACGCCATGATGTCGGGGCTGGAGACCGCGCGCGTGCATACCGCCGCACGCGCCATCGGGCTCGCCCGCGGCGCGTTCGAGGACGCGCTCATCTACTCGCAGCGACGGGTCCAGTTCAAACATCCGATCGCCGAGTTCCAGGCGATTCGCTTCAAGCTCGCCGAGATGGCGGCGAATATCGAAGCGGCGCGTCAGTTGATGTACTTCGTCGCGACCGAGATCGATGGCAAACGGCGGTGCGACAAGGAAGCCTCGATGGCGAAGTGGTTCGCCTCCGAAATGGCCGAACGCGTCACCAGCGATGCGCTGCAAATCCATGGCGGCTACGGCTATACCAAGGACCTGCCCATCGAGCGCTACTGGCGCGACGCCCGTCTCACGAAAATTTTCGAGGGGACATCGCAAATCCAGCTCCGCATTATCTCGGACCGGCTGCTCGGAGGTAATCAATGAACCTGGAACCGTCGGCCCTGACCGGCAAGGGCAATTACTTCGAGGATTTCAACGTCGGCGATGTTTACGAGCATGCGCGCGGCAAGACCATGGAAGCGCTAGAAAACGTGCTCATCACCAATCTTGTGCTCAACACCGCGCAGGCGCATTTCAACGAGCACCTCGGCGAATCGCTCCCGCAGAAGCATCGCATCACGTTCGGCGGCGTCACCGCCGCGCTCGTGATTGGCCTCGCGATGCAGGATACGGGCGAGAACGCGGTACAGGAAATCGGCCTCGACAAGGTGCGCTTTCGCATACCGGTGCTGCATGGCGACACGCTTTACGCATTCAGCGAAGTGCTGGACAAGGACGACGGCGCCGAAGCGGCCCGTGGGATGCGCGACGTCGGTGCCATCCGCTTCAAGCATTGGGGTGTCAATCAACGTGGCGAAACCGTCTTCGAAGGCGAACGCCGCGCGCTGATCAAAAAACGTTCGTTCAGCACCGACGGCATTGCAATCGAGGATGAGGCGCTGATGGCGGACGTGTCGGCACGGCCCGCGATGCGGCGGACGAGCGCGCCCAAGGCCAACGCGCGCACGGCGAAGGCGGTGTCGCCGGCGCCAAAGAAGAAGGCGGCGGCGAAAAAAGCCGCGCCCGCAAAAAAAGCCGCGCCGAAAGGACGTGCGCCTGCGAAATCAAAAGGGCGCAGGTAATTGTCCATAGGATGACCGCATAACCACGCCGATCCGTTGTCGGCGGAAGGACGCTTCAACCATGCGTTTGCGCAGGTGCGAATTATCAACTCCGGGCAGCAACGAGCGGATGATCGAAAAGGCGCTCACCACCAACGCCGACATGGTCTTTCTCGATCTTGAAGACGCGGTCGCGCCCAACCAGAAGCGCGAAGCGCGCGGCAAGGTGATCAACGCCCTCAACACGCTTAATTGGGGCAAAAAAACCCGCGCCATTCGGATGAACAATATCGAGACCGAATACGCCTACGAGGATGTTATCGAGGTGGTCGAAAAGGCGGGTGAGCATCTCGACATCATCGTTATTCCGAAGGTCAAGGCGGCGCGCGACGTTTTCTGGGTCGATACGTTGCTCACGCAGATCGAGACCAGGCTCAGGCGCAAAAATCGGGTCGGGCTTGAGGTGCTGATCGAGGACGTCGAGGCCCTGATCAACGTCGAGGAGATCGCGCGTTCAAGTTCGCGGCTGGAAGCGATCATCTTCGGCCCTGGGGATTTTTCCGCCTCCCAGGGCGTCCGCGCGAGCAGCGCCATCGGCGGCGCGATCACGACCTATCCCGGCGACATCTGGCATTACGCGCGCAGCAAAATCGTGGTCGCGGCGCGCGCCGCTGGAATCGACGCGGTCGACGGGCCTTTCGCGGACTTCAAGAATCCCGAGGGCTATCGCAAGGAGGCGATCCGTTCCTCAACGATGGGCTTCATCGGCAAATGGGCGATTCATCCGACCCAGATCGATATCGCCAATGAACTGTATTCGCCAACCAAGGAAGAGGTCGATCGCGCGCGGCGGCTGGCCGCGGCCTATGCCAAGGCCGAGGAGGAAGGCCTCGGCGCGATCACTTTTGATGGCGCCATGATCGACGCGGCCTCAGTGCGCATCATTCGCCACGTGATCGATAAGGCCGATTTGATCGGGATGTAGCGGGCCACCCGGCCAAATTCCCTTTCCCGGCGCATCGCGACCGCGATCGGGTAGCGGATACCGCCCTTATGGGTACCTGGAGACCTTCGGCGATCTCGTCCGCGGGAGACCGCGACAATGCCCAAGACTTAACAGAACCTGATGAAGATGCTGATCGAGCGAGACAAGCTCGCCTGACCACCTGCGTAAAAGGGCGGCGGACATCGCGCTTGCACAACGTCCGCCGCCGTCGAATACGCCGGCCTGCGAGATGTGCTTACGCGTTCGGCGGAGTCTTCTCCAAGGTCGCGTCGCGTATCAGGACGCCTTCGGAATAAAGCTGTTTGATCCGCTCGTCCGGCATCTCGAGTAATTCATGGAGGACGCGCTCATTGTCCTCGCCGAGCCGTGCTGAACGTACGTTAATCCGATCCGGCCACGCCGAAAACTTCACCGGCACGGCTGGAATCGCGACCTTGCCCAGCAACGGATCCTCGACCCAGCGCACGGTTTTGCGTTCGTTCAGATGCGGATGCTTGACCGCCTCGTTAACCGTGAGCACGGGCGCGCATGGCACGCGCTCCTTGTCGAGTGCTGCGAGTGCCTCCTCGCGCGTGGGAAATTGCGCGAGCCAGTTCTCAATAATGTCCTTGAGCGCCTCGTTGTTGTCGCGCCGGCCGCGCGCACTGCGAAAGCGCGGGTCGGTCTCCAGTTCCGGCATCGTGAGTGCGCGCACGAACTGATGCCATTGATGCGGCACCACCGTGATGAATACGTATTGATCGCCGCGGTAATGAAAAATGCCGGTCGGCCCGCCGCCCGGATGAAGCGCGCCGTTGCGCGTTGGACGGTACTTTTCACCGCGCAACGAGACCATCGGCACGTTCACTTCGTGCATGTGGAAGTAGGTGTCGAGCAGCGAGGCATCGAGGTACTGGCCCTCGCCGGTACGCTCACGATGTATTAGTGCGAACCCAACTGCCATCGCGGCGGCGACACCGGTCGAGACGTCACCGATCGCCATCGTCGTGATTGACGGCGCGCGGCCGGCCTCGCCAATTCCGTCGGTGATGGCGGCGTAGGCCTGACCCATGTAGTCGTAGCCGGCCTTGTAGGAAAGCGGTCCGGTTTGCCCCGCCATCGAAATCGAACACATGATGAGCTTCGGGTTGACCTTCTTAACGGTGTCGTAGTCGAACCCCAGCCGCTTGATCACGCCCGGCGCATAGTTCTCGACGATCACGTCGATCTTGGGAAGCATCGACACCACGAGTTCGCGCGCGCCCGGCTTTTTCAGATCGATCGCAAAGCTGAGCTTGCTGTGATTGTGCTGCAGATAATAAGTGCTGTGGCTGGACCCCTTTAATTCGGGCGCGAGCGGCTTGAGTCCGCCCGCGCGCACGCGGTCACCTTCGGGCGCGAGCTCGAGCTTGATAACCTCGGCACCCATCTCGGCCAGTAGCCGCGAACAGGTCGGCCCTGCGACGAACTGGGTGAAATCCAAAACGCGGTAGCCTTCGAGCATCCGTGGCGTATTCGGCATTAATCGGACCTCCCATCGTGGCGGCGCAAATCTAATACGCTACGCCCGAAGCTCAAACTACAAAATGCGCCAGAAATTGTCCAACGGCTCTCCCCGTACGACAGTTTTGCGTCTCTGCGCGCACCGTCGGCGCGTCGCGCCGACGTGATTTCCAATTCCTCTCCCGGCTCGGGAGAGGAATTGGAAATTGCGGACAGCGTCTATCTCACACCGGCGCGCGGATTGAGTCGTGAAGCGCGGGCCGGTGAACAACAGCGGCAGAGACGCCGCGCGCCAATGGGCGCGAAGGATGCGCCCGCATCGTGCGCGGCTGCAATGGACCCTCACCTAAACCTCTCCCGGCTCCGGAGAGGAATTGGAGAAGTCTTAGCAGGCTGTTGAACAGCTATTTCAACCGCCTGCGCTCACTCTCTTCTCTCCCGCGCGCGGGAGAGAAGTTTAGGAATGACGCCAGTTTTCACCTTGGACGTTGAGAGCCAAGGACGGTCCATCTTCATTTGTTGGGATTTCTCAACACCCTGTTACGCGACGATTCGCGCCGCCCGCAGTCGCGCAATTTCGGCGTCATCGAGGCCGAGTGCGCGCAGAACCTCCGCAGTATGCTGTCCCAGGGTGGGCGGAGCGCTGCGAATCGTGAGCGGCGTTTCGGAGAACCGGATGAACGGCGCGAGGGTCGTGAACGCGCCCGCCGCCGGATGCTCAATTTCGGTGACTGCGCCAAGGGCTTCGATCTGCGGATGCGCCATCAGCGCGGGATAATCGAGGATCGGCACCGCGTCGCCGCCGATGCCGTGAATCAGATCGATTAATTCCGCGCGCGGGCGATCTTTGAACGCATTGTCCCAGATCGGTTTGGCCTCTTCGGCATAGCGGCCGATACTGGTGGCGGAACGGCCGAAATCGGCGAAGCGCGGATCGTTTATATGGTCTTCGAGGCCGAGTTCAAGCACCAGCCGATCCCAATCCTCGGTGCTGCCACGGCGCGGAATGAAGTAGAGCGCGCCGTCCTTCGCCTGGTAACCGTAATCGGGCTGATGGGTGTAGTGGTCGAGATGGAAGCCGTACCAGTCGTCGGGGTTCGAAAACGAATGCCACATGATACCGCGCATGTGGAGTAGCGCACCGAACTGGCTCACTGCGACGCGTTGCCCCTCGCCGGCGCGCTCGCGGTGGAACAGGGCGCCGAAAATCGCCTGCGCGGCGAAAATCGCGGTGTTGAGACTTGCGACGTCGGCGCCGAGGCGCACCGGCGCTTCGCCGATTCGGCCGAGCGACGCCGTGTATTCCGCCATCGCCTGCATCACCAATTCGGAGCCGGGCTGATCCTTTAGCGGCCCTTCCTCGCCAAACGGACTAATCGCGCAGTAGACCAGCCGCGGATTATCACCTTTGAGATCACCGTAGCCGACGCCGATTTTTTCCGCCTCGCCCGGTCCGAGGTCTTCGAGCAAAACATCGGCGCCGCGTGCGAGGCGGCGCAGAGTTTCGCGGCCTTCGCCGGTACGATAATCGAGCACGATACTTTTCTTGTTGCGGTTGAGATGCATAAAGACCGCGCTCTCGTCACCAACGAACGGCGGTCCCATTTTGCGCGCGCTATCGCCGCCTGACGGCTCAACCTTTATAACTTCCGCGCCGGCGTCGCCAAGCTGCATCGAGCAGAATGGCCCACATAGCGCCTGCGTCAGGTCGACGACGCGAAAGCCATCGCAACTGCCCACGCCACTCATCGCCGTGCACCGGTGATGCCGAATTCGGCGAGCACTTCCGCCGTATGCTCGCCGGTACGCCCGCCGGCTCTCACCGGCCCCGCGGGCGTGCGTTCGAATGTCCACGGTAACCCGTCGACGTACATCCGGCCCCAATGCGGCGAATCAATTTCAACGATATAGCCGTTGCGCAAGACCTGCGGATGGTATTTCAACTGGTCGAAAGCGAGGAACGGGCCATTGGGCACACGCTCGCTGGTAAGGCGGATCATCCACCACGCGGCGGGCTTGGTCTTGAATTTTTCGGCGAGCATCGGCGCGAGTTCCGCGCGATTGCGCACGCGATCTGGATTCGATTTGAAACGCAGGTCGTCGATCAGTTGCTCGAGTTTGAGCGCGCGGCAGCATCCCGCCCATTGGTCGTCGTTGGTGACACCCAGCGCGATATATTTTTTGTCTTCGCAGAGAAAGGCCTGATGCGGCGCGGTGGTCGCGGCGGCGCTGCCTAGCGGACGGGGCTGCACGCCGGTCGCAAAATATTCCGCCAGCCGCGTAGTCTGCAACGCCATCGCAGCGGTCAGCATTTCGATTTCGATTTTCTGGCCCTTGCCAGTACGTTCGCGCGCGAGCAGAGCCTGCAGCACCGCCTGCGTGATCACCGTCGCAGTGGTTAGATCCAGATGCGCCAGATGGCGAAACATCTCGCCGCGCCCGTTTTCCGGCCCCGTAATACCGCACCATCCGCAAACCGCCTGCACTGTCGGATCGATTCCCGCCTCCAGCGCCATCGGACCCGTGCGTCCGTAGGCCGACGCGGCGACATAAACGATCCGCGGGTTGACCTTGGCGACGACGTCGTAGCCGAGGCCAAGCCGTTCGACCGCGCCCGGCCGCATGTTCTGCACGAAGACGTCGCTGCGCTCGACCAGCTTGAGCGCAATCGCGCGATCGCCTTCTTTCTTGAGGTCGAGCTCGATCATGCGCTTGTTATGGTTGGCCGAGATGTAGAGCACCGAGCCGCCGCGGAGCTTCGGCGGCACCATATGCGAAAGTTGATCGCCGCCCGGCGCTTCGACCTTGATAACGTCGGCGCCGAGCGCGCCCAGGAGCTTGGTCGCCCACGGACCGACCGCCGCGACCGTGAGATCGAAGACTCGAATTCCGTCCAGTATCCGCGCCATGAAAATTCTCTCCGCCACGTCCGGCGCGCCGGCGTCAGGCCGTGCGCGGCTGGAACTTCGCGAGCGTCACC
>JBOHWJ010000319.1:0-1612 GCA_050736495.1 Binataceae bacterium (SeqCode)
AGATGGCGACGCCATCCGCGCCACCCGCGCCGCCGGTCGCACCGGCCAGCGCCGCCACCACCTCGGCCAGGCAGTCGCGCAACGCGCCGAGGCCGTCCGCCGTAAGCGCCGAGAACTCCATCAACGGCAGCGCAAGGCCGCGCTCCCGCAGCGCCGCGGCGGCGAGCACGTGCGGCAAGTCACGCTTGTTGAGCAGTGCGACGCCGGCGCGTCCGCGGCACATCGCGATAATTTCGGCGTCCTCATCGGTGAACGGGCGCGAGGCGTCGAAAATCGCGATCAAAAGATCGGCCGCATCCGCATGGCGGCGGGTCCGCTCGATTCCGATGCGCTCAATCTCGTCGGCGCTTTCGCGCACGCCGGCCGTGTCCTGCAACACCAATGGATAGGGACCGACGTTGACCGCATCCTCGATAACGTCGCGAGTGGTGCCGGGAATCGCCGTCACTATCGCGCGTTCGACGCCGAGCAGCAGGTTGAGCACGCTCGACTTGCCGGCGTTGGGCTTGCCGATGATGGCGGCGCGCGCACCCTGGCGCATCAGGCGCCCGCGCGCGAAGCTGTCATGCAGCAGGTTGATATCGTCGAGCAGGCGCGCGATTTCATCGGCCATCTGGCCACGCGAGGGAAGCTTGAGATCCTCGTCGGCGAAATCGATCTCGGCCTCCAGATGCGCGCGAATATTGACCACCTGCCGGCGCAGTCGGTTAACCCTCTCGGCCAGTGCGCCGCTCAGATGAGCGAGCGCTTGCTGCAGCGCACTTTCGCCGCGCGCGGCCACCAGGTCGGCTATTGCTTCGGCTTCGGTCAAGTCGATCCGGCCGTTTAGAAATGCGCGGCGGCTGAACTCCCCAGGGTCGGCCATCCGCGCGCCGAGCGCAAGCGCGAGCGCGAGCACGCGGCGCACCAGGTAGACGCCGCCATGACAATGGAGTTCGGCAACATCTTCGCCGGTGAGACTTTTTGGCGCCCGCATCACGACACACATCGCACGATCGATACGCGCGGCGGTCCGCGGGTCACGGATTTCGCCCAGGTGGAGTTTACGCGGGAGTAAGCCTGATGCGCTCACCGGATGCGAGTTGCGCGAGGCCGCCGGATGCCATAGCGTACGGGCGATTTCGATCGCGCGTGGACCGGAGAGGCGAACGATAGCGACCGCGCCCGGGCCGGGCGGCGTAGCCGGCGCAACGATAGTGTCGGCGACATACATCGCATCTACCAGGCTATCATCGGACGCTCACGAAAAAGCGAGTCCGTGGTCGCCGCGCGATCTCGGCCGGGCCGGTAACGGAATTTGATCGTGAGGCGCCGATGCGCCGCACTCGTAATCCGGGTTAGCCGCCGGGGGCGATCATCTTCTCCGCCCGCACCAGGCGATCGAATTCCTCATCCTTGAGTAGACCCATCGCCAGGCATGCCTGCTTGAGCGTGATGCCTTCAGTATGTGCCTTCTTGGCGACCTTGGCGGCGTTGTCATAGCCGATATGCGGGCTCAGCGCCGTCACCAGCATCAGTGAACTCTCGACGTAGCTCTTTATTTTCGCGCGGTTGGCCTCGATCCCGTCGACGCAATACTTGGCGAACAACACGCAGGCGTCCGACAGCAGCG
>JBOHWJ010000320.1:0-4798 GCA_050736495.1 Binataceae bacterium (SeqCode)
CGTGGTCGTCCTCGTCGGCACGTCTTATGGCGTCGACGATCTCCCGGCCCATAGTGGCGCTATAGGCGTTGAGCTTGGCGGGCCGATTGAGCGTTATCGTCGCGATCCCGTCGGCGCCATCGTAGAGCAGCGTTTCGTATGCCATCGTTCAAACCTCTATTCGGCCGCGGACGCCCGCGCCGGTATCGTCGAGGGTCCGCGCGCGGCTATGCGCGTTTTTTCTTATGACTGCGAGATTCCCGGATTTTCGCCTTTAGCCGTTTTTCACGCCGCTTGCGCCGCCGTTTAATCTCGCGTTGTCTTTCGGTGCCCATTTTGGAATTCGGTGTCTGCTCCGTTGCTTGCCGTGACTGTCACGGGCTGTGGTCGTGAGCCGCTCACGAGCGTGATGCCGCGATTCTCAAACGCGCCTCTCCGGGGTCTCGCCGCACACGCGCCAATCGCCCTTTCTACCATAGAAGCAGCAACCGCAGCCCCCCAGCAAGACACTGCTTCATGCACACGAAAAGATACCGCCCCGCTTGACGCGGGCCCCCGCGCGGCTGATTCGCCTGGCCGAGGGCTTGCAGCCGCCGTTCGGGCCGCGTTACAAGCGAGCCAGCAACGAATTTTACCTGAACATTCCGTGCCCGCCGACAGGCGCGGCGGCGCACGTCAGGAGAGTATGGCGATGGCCAGGATTGTAATCGACAAAAATATCGAAATCATGATGCGCGACGGCTGCGTGCTCAAGGCCGACCTTTATCGTCCCGACGGCAATGACAAGCTGCCGGTGCTGGTCAACCTCACCCCCTACGACAAGAAATTCCCGCTCATCTCGATGCTGACGCTCGACGCGATTCGCGCGGCGCAACGCGGCTACAACGTGGTTTTCGTCGACTGCCGCGGGCGCTTTGCTTCGGGCGGCACCTTCACCTGCTTCGAGAATGAAGCGCATGATGGTTACGACACGGTCGAATGGCTCGCGCGTCAGCCGTGGGCAGACGGCAAGGTCGGGATGTTCGGGGCCTCATATATGGGTGCGACGCAATGGCTCACGGCGACGCAGAATCCGCCAAGCCTGAAGGCGATCGTGCCGTCCATCACGGCGAGCGATTATCATGACGGCTGGACCTACCAGGGTGGTGCGTTCTCCTTGTTCTTCAACATAAGTTGGCTGATGACCTCGCTCGGATTGGCGCGCCTGATGCGAGAGCGTGAGAGCAATCCCGCCGTGGGTGGCGAGCTTAGCCTCATGATGAGCTCTATCGACAACATGCGCGAGCGGATGGAGTTCATGCCGTTGCGCGAGTTTCCGATGTTCCGCGCGGGTGCGCCGTACTTCTTCGATTGGCTCGATCATCCTTATTACGACGACTACTGGCGCAAGCTCTGTATCGAGGAGTATCACGGCAAAATCAGCGTGCCGGCGCTCAATATCGGCGGTTGGTACGATATTTTTCAGGGCGGCACGATTCGCAACTATCTCGGCATGAAAGCGCACGGTCCCACCACAACCGCGCGTGCGCCACGGCTGGTGCTGGGCCCGTGGAACCATTCCGTGCCGCTACAAAGTCTGGTCGGAGAGGTCGACATGGGTTTCCGCGCAAGCCCGGTCTCGGTCGATGTCGACGGTCAGCAACTCGACTGGTTCGATCACTGGCTCAAGGGCAAACAAAACGGCGCGGCCGCAGGCGCCCCGGTGCGCATCTACGTGATGGGGCGCAACGAATGGCGCGAAGAAACGGAATGGCCGTTGCCAGGCACCGAATGGCGCCGTTACTACCTGCATAGCCGCGGCCGCGCCAACAGCGCTTTCGGCGACGGCGCGCTCGCGACCGCTACACCGGGCGACGAGCCGCCTGATTCCTACCTCTACAATCCGCTGAACCCCGTGCCGACGACCGGCGGCGGGCTGTGCTGCTATTCCAACGCGGCACCCGCAGGCGCCTTTGACCAGTCGATGGTCGAGCATCGCGCCGACGTGCTGGTCTATTCGACCGAAGCGCTGGCGGAAGACCTCGAGGTGACAGGACCCGTGAGGCTCACGCTCCACGCGTCATCGTCGGCCGCCGACACCGATTTCACCGCCAAGCTGGTTGACGTTGGCCCATGCGGTTTCGCACGTAATCTGACCGACGGCATTATCCGCGCGCGTGTGCGCGAATCGCGATCCGAGCCGAAACTGCTGACGCCCGGCAAGGTTTACGAATTCAACATCGACATGTGGTCGACCGCCAACCTGTTCAAGGCCGGCCATCGGATACGGCTGGAGGTGAGTTCGAGCAATTTCCCGCGTTTTGATCGCAACCCCAACACCGGGCATGAGCTATTCACCGACGCCGAGACGCGGCCGGCACTGCAGACCGTGATGCATGAGCGGAATTTTCCCTCGTATCTCACGCTGCCGATAATCCCGGCGCGCCGCTGAGCGACCGTGCGCCCGACATTCGCCGCCGGCGACATAATTGCGCACGCGATGCCCCGGGGCAGGCTTTTGTCCAGGGGCATTAGGGGCATTACAGGAGCGGCGTGGATCTCTATGCGTCGGGTTCGTCCTCGAGGTAGGGCACCTCGCTCGCGAGTTTGAAGGCCGCCGACAGCGTGCGTTTCTCCCTGGCTCCGCCCGGCGCCGCGCCAACCATCACCCCAAACTTCTTTGAGTCCGGGTAGATGCTGACCTCCGGCTCCTCCATCGTGGAGAAGCACAAGTACAGCAGCGGGCGGTCGGATGAATTTACCAGTCGATGAGCGCACTGCTTTCCCGGCGGCAAAGCGACGAAATGGCCTTTGCGCAACGCCACCTCCGCCTCCCCCAGTCGCAGCGTGCCCTCGCCGTCGAGCACGTAAATCGCCTCCTCGTTGGCGCAATGGTAGTGATACGGAAAAGCCGAGGCGCCCGGCGGTACTTCGAACAGGCTGCAGCCGAGTTTGTGCGCCGCGGCCGCGCCGCTGAACGACTTGCGCCGGCAGCGAAAGCCCTTGCCCTGGACCAGGCCGGTCCACGGCTGTTCGTCCTGATGAATCACGTTTGTGTGCGTTTTCATAACTCTCTCCGGGGGCGTCCGCGCCGGGGACGCTCGCATTTGAAGTTGTTGCGTTCAACATATATCCAGCATCGTCAAGATATATCAAGCCCGGCGCCGTTGGCCATTTCCGCTTTTCCGGCGCGCACTTCGCAAACGAAAATCTGGTGCGCGACGCCGCGGGCAAGTAGTGTGGAAGCGCCAAGGGGAGAACCGTTCACCCATGCCCGATCGGGAAAAAGTGCTCGCGGCGAATCGCGCCTTCTACAGTGCCTTCGAAAGCCTCGAAATCGAGCGGATGGAGCGCGTGTGGCTGCGTGAACCGCGCATCGTTTGCGTCCATCCGGGATGGCGGCGGCTGCGTGGCTGGGGGCCGGTCATGAACAGTTGGCAGCGTATTTTTCAAAGCGCCTTCGAGATGAAATTCGACCTGGGTGAAGCCGACGTGATGATAAACGGCGAGCTCGCCGTGGTGGTGGTCGAGGAAAACCTTACCCAGCGCGGCTACGACGGCGTGATGCGCGCGCAGGTCCTTACGACCAACGTCTTCGAGCGCGCCGACGGCCAATGGCTCATGGTGGTTCATCATGGCTCGCCGGTAATGGCGCCGCCGGATGACGAACCGCCGCTTCAGTAGACACGGCTTTTGATACAGCGGGAGCCGGGTTTCCGATGTTGAGACGGGTTGACAGGGTTCAAATCGCGGTACGCGACGGCGCCGCGGCCGAACGCGAAGCCGCCGCGGTCTTTGGCGCCGAACTTATCCGCCGCGACACGGTCACGCCACTGGACGCGCGGCGGCGCGTGATGCAGCTTGGCACCGGTGTGGTCGAGTTGCTCGAAGCCGACGGCGCGGGAGCGGTCGCGGACTTCATCGCGCGCTGGAACGACGGACTTTTTGCCGCCGGTTTCTCGGTCAACGATATCGACGAGGCGGCGCTCGCGCTCAAACGCCAAGCGGTACCGTTCGCGCGCGCCAATGGACAGTTATTCATCGACGAGCGCGCGGCCTTCGGGATGCGCGTGGTGCTGAGCACCTTTCACGAGCGCGCGCCGATTGGTGCAGTGCGCTGGATTTACGAGGTCACCAACGTCATCGGCGATTGGCGCGCCGCCGCCACCCATTATGCGCGCATCTTTGGCTTCGACCAGTCGCGCTTCGTGCCTATCGAGAGTGGCGATTTCGGCTACACTGGAACGCTCGCGATGCTCGACGCGCCGGCGCGCCTCGACCGTATCGAGCTTTCGCAAATAACCGTGCCGGACGGCGCGATGGGCCGGTTCCATGCCCGTCGCGGCGACTCGCTCTACATGTTCTACGTCGAGACCGATGACGTTGGCGCGATCGCCGAGCGCCTTCGGGCTCGCGACGGCCGCTTTACCCCGCGCCACGACAATCCCGATGATGGCCTGTACATCCATCCGAGCGCGTTTTGCGGCGCGCTGGTTGGCGTCAGCCGCACCAACGTAGCTTGGCGCTGGTCGGGGGATCCGGAGCGCGCCCGCCGCACCACGATGCGCTAATCGGCAAGCGTTAGCGCTTGGAAGCACGAACGCGCCATCCGTGCGGGCGGCGCGTTCGATCCTTGAAGTTGAACGTGGCCGATTCGACCGCGGGCGATTTCGTCAGCTCGGCTGACGCATCGCGCGCACCAGGATTGCGGCCAGTTCGGGACGCGTGAACTCGGGTGGCGGCGACTCGCCGCGGCGCAGCATCTCGCGTACCTTGGTCCCCGAGAGCAACAGGCGATCGGCGTCGGTATGCGGACAGGTCTTGTACGACGCCATCGAGC
>JBOHWJ010000321.1:0-2877 GCA_050736495.1 Binataceae bacterium (SeqCode)
ACGCTACACGTTGCGCGGGTATCGAGGGATCTGGCCGCTCGACATAATAGGCAGTCACCAGCCTTGGAATATTGACGAGCATCGATGGTTCCGCCGGTTTTCCAGCGTGAATACTAATATTCATCATTGTTCTTTGCTTAATCGCGAACGATCATCAGATTCCGTTTGGGCAACACCGCGGTGATTTGTATCGCGCGCGCAGCACGCTCTCAAATGCGGCGGCGTGGTTTCGGGACAGTCATGGGTCTTCTCAGCCAAGGGCGCCGGAGACGGCTTTCGTCGCGGCCCTCACCCACAGCACTAGGCACTCCGGTACTACCGGGAACGGAGCGACAATCCTGTGCCGCGCGGAAGTAGCCGGATGTTTGATCGCGAGGAAACGTCCATGCTCGCGCCCCGGCCAGATCGAGTGCCAATAAAATAATAGCTTGCCGCCATCTGCGATAAAAATCCGAGTCAGGCAATAAATCCCAAGATACGCGATTCACGAACGCGGTATAGCCGTGACATGCAAACGGAAGCCTACAATCGCCGCCGCTGTCGCCTGCATTACGAAATCGCGAGCAGGAGCAATGGCGCCGGTAAGGGCTGAAGAAAAAGATTTGCTTTGCGCCACATGTAGCGTGAGGCGCCCGCAGCCATCAGCTTCAGTAGGATAATCGACTGGCTCGGACGGCAAATTATGCCCACACGGCTGATTCGACCATTTGGCAAGACCTTCCAGGCAGCGATTGCGTCGCCGCCGTTGACGGCAGAGCGAACGCCAGATCCATCGCGCCGGATCGGCAAGCGCGCGTGTTGAACGAGGAGGCGGAAGCCGAAATTCACCGGGGTCAACCTGGCACCCGGCCATCTTCCGCATGCGTGATCAATGTCCGCAAGCCGAGGCCCGCAAAGACGCGGGCCGAAACACGCATCAGAGCGTCGATCCGCGTGCTATCTGCGACGAGCTGATCAAGGCGTCTTCGGCATCGGGGGCTTCGCGCACGGCGCCGGACCCTCGCCGGGACTCTTGACGCCGACGCATCGGAAGCGCCTGCGAATTGGAACGTGCGAGACTGAGACCGCGGCGGATGATGTAACGCTTGCCATTCTGGGCAAGGAGCCGTTCCTCGATCAATTCGGACAAGAGCTTGCTCATCATTGGCCGCGAGCAACCGATCATTTCGGCAAAATCCAAGTGACTGAGTTCCGGGATCAACAGGACGCCGCGGTCGTCAGCGACTCCGTAGCGCGTGGCGAGATCCTCGAGTACGAACTTCAAGCGCTGCCGGAAGTCGAGCCCCACAAAACGTGTCCATCGCCGTACTTCCGCGGACCATGCGCCACTGAATTGCGCCATCAGCCGCAGCAAGCTCTCAGCGTCGAGCTCGCGCAATACGAGATGGATGCGCTCACGTGCCACCAGGTTAAGCTGGCAGTGTGTGCGGGTGTGAGCTTCGAAGGCCTGGCATCGCCGCCCCTGCTCGTCGCTATAGTCGACATACCCGATCAGATCGCCGGGTCCCGCCAATTGTATCAGAATGCGGCCGCCGTCATCGGTTGACGAATAGACATCGACCAGGCCACGGCCCACCCAGTAGACTACCTCCGCGGGTGAACCCTCCAGAAATACAATTGCGCTTTTGGAATAGTTCTGGACGGTGTGATGCGCGATCAACTCGTGCGCCATCTCGGCGGAAAGACCGAAACGGATCAGCCGCGCCTTAAGAATCTGATCGCCCGGCGTTTCCTTCCGTCCGTTCGTGTAGAAGCACTTGTTCATGGCTGCAAATCCTTTAGCTTCAAACGCCGTTAGTGATAGTAAGTGGCCGGTAGTAACTATAGCCAGCCTTGATTTGTCTCGGGTGTCGGTTTATTCAACCATCCGCGCGTCAGACCGAAATGATGTGGCGCCGATTGAAAATGAGATGCGGCGATTACGTTATCCATTTCGCGACAAGGCCTCCGGCTCTGTAGCGATGTTACCCATCAAGGGTATGGGACGAATTTTCCTGCTATCGGCATCGGCGTCATGCAGCAAGCGTTCGGCGCCGGAGAAGGCGGCTCGGGCTCTCGCTGCCGTGCCGGGCCGTGAGGCCAGCGTCGCGATAATGAGCAGGCCGGCAATTAACGCGATCACGGGCCTCCAATGCCCACGCGCCGTAGTAATTATCGTTAGCGATGACATTGTTTACGCCTTATCCTTAAGCTCAAGACCCGCCCGCCGATGATTGGCGCGGCTCGAACTGTCGCAGCCCTGATATCGGCCTATGATCACAGCCTGGGACATGAGGTTCTGATTTGACTGGAACCGCCGCCCGGGCCAGACGTTTTGCAAGCGGCGCCGCGCAGCTTGACTGTGGCCTGTCGCGAAGCGATCGCTAAAACGGTAAAGCAGTTTGCGCACAGATTCAGGCTGCGGCCCGTACGTGGAAACAATAGGTGCATGATGGTTCCCGAGACTCCACAATCGTCGCATGCGCCGTCCGCGTCCCGGTCGAAATGGATGAACATGGCGCCACCTGATCCTTTCCCGGTCTCCTCGGTGCGGCCAATTTCCTGCGTTTCGCCCGGTGATCCCGGCCTGGCCGCGCCAGTGCGTATGTCTCCGCATCCGCTGGGGGCCAAAACCGAAACCATCGATATCCCCGCAAAGAAGTTCACGATGTCGCGCTTTTGGCGGCGGCCATTCTGAGACTCGCGCTGGAAGGAGGTGGCGCAAATGTTATGCCACCGGAAATCGTCTATTTTATCGAGTCAATGGCTTAAGGAGTGCTGCGATCACTTAGCGGTTGAGCAGTAAGATGCCAAGCAAAGTTAGCGGAGCTGATATTCTTTCATCTTCTTTTGCAGGGCGACTCGTGAGATCCCCAGGACTGTGGCGGTGTGCGATAC
>JBOHWJ010000322.1:0-2798 GCA_050736495.1 Binataceae bacterium (SeqCode)
GCTGGGCGACGTTACGGTTCAACTTCCGCGGCGTCGGTGACAGCGAAGGGGAGCATAGCGGCGGTTCAGGCGAGGCGGCGGACGCGGCGGCGGCGGTCAAGTTTCTGACCAGCCGGCAGGACGTGCAGCCGCAAACCGCGGTGCTGGCGGGTTATTCGTTTGGTGCGATGGCGGCGGCGCTGGCCGCGCCGGAAATCAGCCAGCTTGGCGCGCTGGTACTGGTGGCGCTGCCACTCAGGATGGGGAACGGAGCGGCGGCGCTGAAGAACTTCAACCAGCCGATCGTATTCGCCGCCGGCGATCACGATCTGTACTGCGCCGCATCGCAACTTGAAGCATTGCATCAAGATTTGGCGCCACGCTCGCAACTCAGAATAATCGCGGGGGCGGACCACTTCTTCGGCGGCTACGAAGAAGAGTTGGCGAGCGCACTCGCCGTCATGATGCGCGCCCTATGAGTACATCATCCGATGCCGTGATGGCCTAATGCCGTGGTTGCCGGTTGCAGCTAGCGCGCGGGCGTTGGCCGCGGATACGGGATCGCCGGTAAAAGCGGCGGTGTGGCCGGTGGCGCCGCCAGCGACGCTCGCCAAATCGCATGGAAGGGGTCATCCGGTTCGCTCTTGGCCAAGGCGATTATCGCCTCGATGGTGGCGCGCAGGTCGCCATGATGCAGGCGGTAGAGCGCTTCGAAGTTGCGCAGGTCGTGAAAATAAATCAGGTAGTTGAGCAGTACCGCGTTGTTGAGCTTTTGCTTGTCGAGGTCGTAACGCTCCAGGCCCGAGAGCGTGGGCTTGAGCGCGGCATAGTCGGAATTGATGTCGCTGAAAATCTTCACACGGCGCTTTAAGATTTCATGCTCGGGCAGACCGCTCTGGTAGAGCTGCAGGAGGCGCGCCTGCTCTTGCCGCAGGAAATCGGCGAAGCGCAGTTCGCTCTCAAGCACGCCGCGCGCGCTGGCGGCGTCGGCCGAGTCCGCGCCCTCGCCCTCGACGAAAAATTGGAGCGCGCCGCGCGCGCCCACCCAGGTCGCCGCCGACTCATCGAACATCGCGTCGCTGGCGAGAAAGAACGTGCGATGAAACAGTTCGTGGATTATCACGCCCGCCAGTTCGACGCGGTCGAGCGCGAGCAGATTGGAGAGCAGCGGATCGTTGAAAAAGCCAAGGCTCGAAAACGCCACTGCCGGCCGCACGTAAGTGTCGTTGCCTTGGGTCTCCAGGCGCTGCGCTTCGGCCTCAGCCTCGCTTTTGTCGAAATAACCGCGGTAGGGCACCGAGCCGACGATCGGAAACCACCAGGTATAAGGCACCAACTGGTCGCGCTTCGCCGCCATCACCACCCATACAATGGCGCCCGCGTCGACCGGCGTCACCGTGCTGTAAGCGCCGCCGACATTCTCACCGAGCCTGTCGGCGGCGAATTTGCGCACGGTGAGCACGGTTTTGAGCTTGGCGCGCGTCTCGGCGGGCAGGTCCGGGCGCGCCAGCACCTGGCTGATGGGCTTGCGCTGCCACAGCAGCCGGCTCTCCTCGTACGCGGCACGCGCGATGTAGCGCGCGTCGCACCCGGTAAGCCCGGCGCAAATCAGCGTCACCATCGTCATCAGCGCGACGGTGCGCATCCACGTCGCGGCCGCGCCGATGTGGCGCGCGCCGCGATGCTTGATTGGTCCAGTTACCCGCAAGCTGAATCTGAATGAAGCGAAACGCGTGCGGCATATCTGATGCCGCCCGAGCCACTCAGTCAACCGCCTCGCGCACGGCTTCGGACGCCGCGGCATATTGCAGCTCGAACAAGCGGCGGTAAAGCCCCGGCCGCTTGAGCAGCTCCTCATGCGTTCCGCTTTCGCGCAACACACCGTTGCTGAGCACGATGATACGGTCGGCGCGCTCGATGGTGGAGAGGCGATGGGCGATCACCAGCGCGGTGCGGTCGGCAAGGAGTTCGTTGAATGCGATTTGAACGAGCCGTTCGGTTTCGCTGTCGACGCTGGAGGTCGCCTCGTCCATCACCAGGATA
Source organism: Binataceae bacterium (SeqCode) (assembly GCA_050736495.1). GTDB lineage: Bacteria > Desulfobacterota > Binatia > Binatales > Binataceae > JBOHWJ01. The sequence continues at coordinate 2,023 of JBOHWJ010000322.1, forward strand.
CGTGGATTGTAGGCGAGCGTGCGTGCGAAGGAGAGCAACTGGCGCTGGCCGGCGGAAAGATTGGCGCCACGTTCGTGGATCTCCTCGTTCAATCCGCCGCGCAGGCGGTCGACGAAGCGTAACGCCTGCGCGCGCCCGAGCGCTTCGCGCACCTCGCGTTCGCCCAGATCGGTGCGCGCCAGGCGGACGTTGTCGAGGATGTCACCGGCGAACAGGAAGACGTCCTGCTGGACCAGGCCGATCGCGCGCCGAAGCGCGGTCAGATCCCAGTCGCGCACGTCGGCGCCGTCGACCAGGATGCGGCCGCCGGTCACGTCGTAAAAGCGGTTGAGCAGCTTGATAATCGTGGTCTTGCCCGAGCCGGTGGGTCCCACGATCGCGATTTTCTGGCCGGGATCGACGTGGAAGCTCAAGTCCCGCAGCACCGGTTCGCCGGTGCGATACTCGAAGCTCACATGGTCGAACACGATCGCGCCGGGTCCGCCGGTTATCCGTTTCGGAACGGCGGGACTCGAGATCGTGCGCGGTGTTTCCATCAGGGCTTCGATACGCTCGACCGCGGCCAGTGCCGACTGTAGCGTGGTGTATTTGTTGGCGACGTCGCGCAGCGGATTGAAAAAGCGCTGAGTATAATCGATAAAAGCGACCAGCGTTCCAATCTGGATGACATTGTGGATCACCTGGCCGCCGCCGACCCAAAGGATGAGCGCGATCGCGACCGAGCTCAGCGCTTCGACCGTCGAATACAGGCCGGCGTCGTAAATGTTGGCGGTCAT
>JBOHWJ010000323.1:0-3966 GCA_050736495.1 Binataceae bacterium (SeqCode)
ATCATCTACGTGGCGCTCGATGCGGCTGAGCGCGCAAAGCTTCAAGATCGCGCGCGATGGCAGCGCGCCGCGGGCGCAATCGTTGAGGAACTGAGCGCGGCCGAGGCGCGTAAACTCGAACCCGCCATCTCGCCCGAGGTGGTCTTCGCGCTTCATCTGCCCGACAATCGCCGCACCGATAATCGCAAATTGACGCAGGCCTATGCGAATGCCGCCGTTCGCGCCGGTGCAAATTTCGTCGAGGGCGCGATGGTCGAAGAAGTGGTCGTGCGCCACGGCCACGCGGCCGGCGTCAGGATGCATGACGGCACGGTTTGCGAATCCGATATCGTGATCAATGCGGCCGGGTCATGGGCGGGCGAGCTTCGCGGTCTTGAGGCCGATCATGTGAAGACCCACCCGGTGCGTGGGCAAATAGTCTGCTTCGAGACGCGGCCGGGAATTCTCGGCCCGGCGGTATTCTCGTTGCGCGGCTATGTCGTGCCACGGCGCGACGGGCGTTTGCTCGCCGGCTCGACAATGGAGGAGGCGGGCTACAACAAGAGTGTCACGCTCGCCGGGATGGAGAAAATTCTGCGCGCCGCCAACGACATGGTGCCGTCACTCGCGGCGATTCCGTTTCGCGAGGCATGGGCGGGGCTGCGTCCGGCGACTAACGATCTCCTGCCAGTGCTCGGGGTGTCGCCAGCGGTGCCCAACGTCTTTTACGCGACGGGCCATTTCCGCAGCGGTATTTTGCTGTCGGCGCTTACCGGCGAAATCCTCGCCGACGTCGTCAAGGGACGCAAGCCGCCGATCGACCTCGCGCCATTCTCACCCGCGCGTTTCAACTCGCACACCGGCCGATGAGCATGACGAAGATTGTCGCCCTGGTTCGCGATCTGTTGTTGCGCTCGCGCATCGACGCCGCCGCCGAAGCACTCGGAATCGGAGTCGCCTACGCGTCGACGTTGGAGTTGGCGCGCTCGCGCTGTGCTGAACTCAAGCCCGTGACCGTCTTTGCCGACCTTTCGGACGCCAGCTTTCCCGCCGAAAAAACCGCGATTGAACTGCGCGCGGAAGCACCGGCGGCGCGCTTAATCGGCTTTGCCTCGCATGTTGATTTGAAAGCGCTCAAATCCGCTCGTGACGCGGGTTTCGCGAAAACGCTTTCGCGCAGCGAATTTACCGCGCAATTGCCGGACCTCCTGAAATCCTGACCCGTTCGAATCCTGCCGTGCCCCACGCCCGTGGGGGCATCCGCGGGGCCATCGGCAAGCGGCGCGCGCCGATGTTATAATTTTATCGTGACTCCGGCTCTCGACGGCTTTCATCCCGCGGTCCGCGCCTGGTTCGAACGGCGCTTTGCGGCGCCCTCACGCGCGCAGGAAATCGGATGGCCGGTAATCGGCGATTCGCAGAAGCCGCCCGGCCATGACGTGCTGGTGTGTGCGCCGACCGGCAGCGGCAAGACGCTCGCCGCCTTCATGTGGGCGATAGACCGGCTCGTGAGCGAAGCGGAACGCGGCGCATTGCGCGACGAAGTGTCGGTGCTTTACGTCTCGCCGCTGAAGGCGCTCGCCAACGATATCCGGCTTAATCTTGAAGAGCCGCTTGAAGGCGTACGTGCGGCCGCGGCCGCACTCGGGCTTCGGCTCGCGGTTATCCGCGCCGGTCTTCGCACTGGCGACACGCCCGTGGCCGAGCGGACCGCGATGCTGCGGCGGCCGCCGCATATTCTGGTCACCACGCCCGAGTCGCTTTTCATTCTGCTGACCTCGCCGCGCGTTCGCGAGAAGCTCCGCGCCGTGCGCTACGTGATCGTCGACGAACTGCACGCGGTGGCGGGCAATAAACGCGGCGCGCATCTCGTGCTCACACTGGAACGGCTGGAACGGATGGTACGGCAGGGCGGGGCGCCGCGGCCGACGCGTATCGGGCTCTCGGCGACGCTGAACCCAATCGAGACGCTCGCGCAATTTCTGGCCGGCGCCGAGGTCGACGCCGCCGGAAATCGGACTCCACGTCCCGTGCGTATCGTCCGTGCCGACGACCGGCCGCACCGGCTCGATCTCGAAGTCATTGCGCCTGGTCCGGACCTGGGATCGCTCGCCACGCATCCGCATTGGGAGGCGATGTACGACGCCATCGCAAGCCTCATCCGCGATCATCGCACCACGCTCATCTTTACACTGAGCCGCCGTTGGGCCGAACGTATCGCGCTCGCGTTGCAAAAGCGCCTCGGCGCCGACGCCGTGATGGCGCATCACGGAAGCCTCGCACGCGCTGAGCGCCTGATGGCGGAGCAGCGGCTTAAGCGCGGCGAGCTCAAGGCGATTGTCGCGACCGCTTCGCTCGAACTCGGCATCGACGTTGGCGTGGTCGATCTGGTTTGCCAGGTCGATTCGCCCAAGTCGATTTCGGCCGCCATTCAGCGCGTCGGCCGCTCGGGGCATAGTCTCGGGGAGACGCCGAAGGGACGCTTCTTCGCGCTCACGCTGGATGATCTGCTCGAATGCGCGGCGGCCGTGCGCGCGATTCGCCATGGCCATCTGGACGAAGTTGAAGTGCCACTTAAATGCGCCGACGTGATGGCGCAGCAGATAGTTGCGGTGGCGGCCGAAGAGGAAGAGATTGGCGAAACGGATTTGCTGCGGCTGCTGCGTTCCGCCTACAACTTCGCCGCCGTGACTCCGGTAGAATTTCAACAATTACTTGAAGAGATGGCGGCAACGCTGCCGGAGCGAATCCAAGGTGCGGCACCCAAGATCTTCCATGATCGCATGGCGCGGCGCGTGCGCCCCCGGCGCGGCGCTCGGCTGGCGGCGATAACCTCCGGCGGCACTATCCCGGAAAGCGGCAACTACGATGTCGTCATCAACTCGGAAGGGCGGCGCATCGGCGACGTTGAAGAGGACTTTGCGCAGGAATCCTCGCGTGGCGACATCTTTTCGCTCGGCTCGATGCCGTGGCGAATCCTCGGCATCTCCAAGAATCGCCTGCTGGTCGAAGCGGCGCCGGGAATGGCGCCGTCGCTGCCGTTCTGGCAGACCGAGGCGGGCGGACGTTCGCCCGCGCTCTCGGCGGAGGCCTGCGACGTTCGCCGCCGTATCGCGGCATTCATCAGCGGTCCGGCAGCCGTGTCGGCCGGCGGCGATCAGGCGGCAACTCGCTGGATCGCGGACGAATGCGCTCTTGGCGAACGTGCGGCGGCGCAGGCGGTCGCCTATGTCCGGCGCGGACTACAGGCGCTCGGCGCGATTCCCGATGAGAAGACGTTGGTGGTCGAGCGCTTCTTCGACGGTCTCGGCGGCACGCAAATCGTTATTCACTCGCCGTTCGGGATAAGGCTCAATCGCGGGCTCGGCCTCGCGCTCAGGAAGCGTCTGTGCCAAAGCTTCGACTTCGAGATCCAGGCCTCGGCCATCGACGACGCGGTGCTGCTTGCGCTCAACTCCCGCCACAGCTTCCCGCTCGAACATCTGTTGACGATGCTCAATTCGCGGACGGTGCGCGAAGTCCTGGTGCAGGCGTTGCTCGACGCGCCGATGTTCGAGGTGCGCTTCCGCCACGTCGCCGCGCGCGCTCTCAGCGTGATGCGCTCGATGAAGGGGCGCAAGGTGCCGGCGTGGATTCAGCGGCTCAGAACGCAGGAACTGATCACGGCGCTTTTTCCGCAGCGCAACGCTTGTTTTGAAAATCGCCCGGGCGCCATCGAGGTGCCGGATCATTTCATCGTGCGTGAAGCGGTGCGCGAATGCCTCGAAGAGTCGACTGATCTCAAGCGTTTGTTGAAGCTCCTGCGCGGGGTGGAGGAGGGCGGCATCCGCACGCTCTTCGTCGACGCGGTTGCGCCCTCGGTCTTCGCCCATCGCGTCCTGCTCGCATGGGACTATTCTTTCCTCGACGATGGCGAACGCGCGAACCGCCGCAGCCGCACGGTCACGATGAACCGCGCGATGGCCGAGGACGTGTTCCGCGAAGAGG
>JBOHWJ010000324.1:0-11408 GCA_050736495.1 Binataceae bacterium (SeqCode)
ACGAGTGGTGATCGGCGCGGCCAAACAGGTTGGCCGGCCGCTCTTCTATTCGCTGCTGATTATTGTCGTCTCTTTCCTGCCGGTGTTCCTGCTCCAGGCGCAGGAAGGGCGCATGTTTCGTCCCCTGGCCTATACCAAGACCTTCGCGATCATCTTCTCATCGCTGCTCGCGATTACGCTAGTGCCAATCCTGATGGTGCTCCTCGTACGGGCGAAGCGCTACCGTCTGGAGACGGAGAACCCCGTTGCCCACTTCTTCCAGATACTCTACAGGCCGGCCGTTCGATGGTGTTTGCGTCATCGGATTGTGACGCTAGTGGTTGGTGTCTTGATTCTGGTCGTTACGTTCCCGCTGGCCTTCAAAATTGGCAGCCGGTTCATGCCGCCGTTGTTTGAGGGCTCGATGCTTTACATGCCGACCGCTCTGCCCGGAATTTCAATTACCTCCGCCAGCCATCTTTTGCAGGAACAGGATCAGATGCTGAAGTCCTTTCCTGAAGTCGAAACCGTTTTCGGCACCATCGGCCGCTCCAACAGCGCCACCGACAACGCTCCCATGGACATGTATGACACCACCGTGATGCTGAAGCCGCGCGCGCACTGGCCGCGCGGGATGACCTACGATCGGCTGGTGCGGGAAATGGACGCCAAGCTCCAGTTTCCGGGACTCTCCAATACCTTTACGATGCCGGTCGAGAACCGGCTCGACATGGAGCTTACGGGAATTAAAACGCCGGTCGGCCTCAAAATCCAAGGGCCCGACCTAAGTGAGATCCAGAAAATCGGTTCCGAGATTGAAGAGATTCTAGGCAGCGTCGCAGGTACGCGCGGAGTTTTCGCGGAACGAGTCGCCCAGGGCTTTTATGTCAACATCAACGTCAATCGTGCGCAAGCCGCCCGTTACGGTCTCACGGTCGGCGATGTGCAACGTCTAGTGAGCTCCGGGATGGGAGGTAAGAATATCGCCGTCACCATTCAGGGGCGCGCTCGCTTCCCAATTAATGTGCGCTACCTGCGTGATTACCGTGACGATCTTGAAGCGCTCAAACAGATGCTCATCATGACGCCGAGCGGCGCTCAGATACCGTTGGGCGAAGTTGCCGACCTGACTTTGAGCCCGGGACCTTCGATGATCCGTGACGAGGATGGACAGCTTACCGCCTACGTTTTTGTTGATCTCAATACCGGTGACTACGGCGGTTACGTGGAACGCGCCCAAAAAGCGCTTGACGCGAAGCTTCGCATACCGCCCGGTTACAGCTTTAAATGGTCCGGCGAGCACGAGTTTGAGTTGCGCGCGAGGCATCGCCTGACCTTGATTTTGCCGGTGGTGTTCGCGGTGATTTTCGTACTTCTCTACATGCTGTTCAATTCCATCTCCGAGACCCTGATGCTCTTCTTCCCCTGTACCTTTGCACTCACCGGTGGCCTCGTCCTGCAATACCTGATGGGTTTCAATTTCAGCGTCGCGGTGGCGGTCGGCTACATCGACCTCTTTGCCATCGCCATCGAAACCGGCGTCGTGATGATCATCTTTCTCGACGAAGCGCTGGATTTGCGGCTTGCCAAGGGACCGATCGACCACGCCGAGGTCGAGGCCGCAACGATAGAGGGCGCGGTTCACCGGCTACGGCCCAAGCTGATGACGGTCTTCGTCGTAATACTGAGTCTGGCGCCAATCTTTTTCGAGGCGGGAAGCATCGGCAATGACGTGATGGAGCCGATCGCGGTGCCTATTGTCGGCGGCATGGTCACTTCGTCGATCGCGGTGCTTTTGCTGCTGCCAGTGCTCTTCGCCATGATAAAGGAGCGCCAACTCAGACGCGGTACGCTCAAGCCCTCGGGCGCGGAGATTCTCGGCCTCGACCAATCATGACCAGTAACCGCGGCGACGGCGCGAGCGGCGGACATTTCAGCGCGCGCTGTCACTTTCGCGTTGCCACTTTGCGGCGCGATTTGATACGTGAGCAGATAGGCATCTGGAACTTCATGAGGTGGCCGCGATGGATCTCGCCAAGCAATGTGTCGATGTCGGAATCTTCACCAACAAGCTCGAGGAGATGCAGGCCTTTTACGGCGATAAGCTCGGGCTCAAGTTCGAATCGGTGCTGCCGGTCGGCGGTGGCATGCGCCAGTATCGCTATCTCGCCAATGGCTCGGTGGTGAAAATCATGCACGCGCGTGATCCACTTAAACCGCGTGAGCCGGCGGGCTACGGCCGTCTCGTAATCGCCGATCCCAAGGTCACTTCGCCGCAGGCGCTGACCGATCCCGACGGCAACGCCGTCGAACTGGTACCGCCCGGCCATAACGGAATCACCCAAATCGAGGTCCACCTGGCGGTCAGCGATCTAGACGTGTATGACTGCTTCTACCGCGAGGCCGTCGGTGCGACGCGCCTGGGCCCCGGCCGTTACAAGATCGGCGAGACGATATTCAGTCTCGAGAAGGCGCCCGGCGCGCGGCCGGCGACACCGTCCGCACCATTTGGGAACGCGCTCGATGCGGTGAAGGCGATGGCTGCGCTGGGGATGCGCTACGTGACGGTGCAGGTGCGCAGTTGCGACGCGGCGCACCAGCAACTCACCTCTGCGGGCGCCTCCGCGGCGGTGGCGCCGGCTAATTTCGGCACCGTCGCGCGGATTTGCTTCGTCCGCGACCCCGACGGCAATTTCGTCGAGATCTCGCAGCGCCCGCCCAACTGATCGCGAGCGGATTCGGACAAACCCCGAACCAGTATGGCGATTATCGTACAGGCGTGACGGCCAATCTGATATGGCGGCGGAGTCTGATCTCCGCCGCGATATGGACGAGTCCAAGTGCCGGGCGATCAGGCCCAGCGGAAGCGCGCGCGATTGCGCGGCGCACGAACTGAGCGCGTGCGGAAAAGCGTGACCGGTTTGGGCGCGGTTATGTCAGGCTGCTCAAAACCCTCGACTTGTTCGCGCTCGAGCGTAATCCCAAGCGCCCGTTCGATACGGCCGAGCGATACGCGATCGTCCGCCGTGACCAGGCTGATGGCGGCGCCCTGGCGCCCCATCCGCGCGGTCCGTCCGATACGGGGGATGTAATTCTCCGGTTCCTCGGGCAAATCGAGATTGATGATGTGCGAGACGCCCGGAATGTCGAGTCCGCGCGCCGCCACGTCGGTCGCCACCATCACGCGGTACTTGCGCTGGCGAAAGCCGGCCAGTGCCGCATAGCGTTGGCTCTGGCTGCGGTCGCCATGAATCGCGACCGCCTTGATACCAGCGCGGTGAAGCGCCTTGGCCACGCGCTCGGCACGAACCTTGGTGTGCGCGAAGACGATCGCGCTTTCGATCTCGGGCCGTTTGAGCAGCGCGAGCAGCAATTCGTTCTTTTTTTCGGGCGCGACCGGACAGATGGTCTGGCGGATGCTCGGAGGCGGCAGCGATTTATCGCCGATGCTCACCCGTTCCGGATCATGCAGGAACTCGCGCGCCATCCGCGCCGCACCGGTGTCCATCGTCGCCGAGAACATCAACGTCTGGCGTTTCTGCGGCACCATCTTTATGATCCTGCGCAATTGCGGCAGGAACCCCATGTCGAGCAGACGGTCGGCTTCGTCGATTACGACCATCGAGACGCGATCGAGCGCGACGACTTTGTGTTCGAGGTGATCGATGAGACGGCCGGGACATGCGATCAGCACCTGCGCGCCCTTTTTGATCTCCTCGATCTGGCGATGCATCGATTCGCCGCCGACGATTACGGCCGCGCGCAGATGCGTATGGCGCGCGAGCAGCGTGAATTCGCGTCCGACCTGGGCGGCAAGTTCACGGGTGGGTTCGATTATCAACGCGCTCGGCGCGCTGACTCGTTCGCGATGGAGGCGGTCGATGAGCGGAATCAGAAACGCCGCCGTCTTGCCGCTGCCGGTTTCGGCGGTGGCAACGACATCGCATCCGTTGAGCACGAGCGGAATTGCGCCGGTCTGAATGGGAGTGGCCTGATGATGGCCACGATCGCGAATCGAACGATGAATTTCAGGCGATAGTGTGAAGGCGGAAAACGACAAAATTATCCTGCGAGAACAAATGAGTTTGGCCCGGCAATATGATGACTCGGTTGCCGGAAGTGAATTGGCTTATGGCGGGCGTCGCCGGATCGGGCGGGCTCATCAGTCATACTTAATTCCACCATCAGTCTACAGAACGCGGAGACTTGAAGCAATGGGGGTCGCGGATCGCGACCGATCGCGGCAGCCGCAGGGTTTCCCCCGGAACAAAGCCGCAAACCCTCACCCCTATCCATGTCGAGCGCCGCCCGGCGCAAACCATGGTCAGCCGCCGGACACGCCAGCGAAAACGCTCACCGCGCCGGCGGGAACGTCAGCGCGCCGATGAAGGTGCCCCAGTTGCTGAACTGTCCGCGACGCCCGCCGCAGGTTGGATCGACGGCGTATTGGGCCGCATCGCACGCGAATGGAATGTATTCGGCGGCGATCCAAACCTGGTCGCCGTCGGCAACCGCGGCCGAATAGTCACCCCAGCGCCCGACTCCGGGGCTCAGCGACGTAAATTGAATTGCGGCAACGTCGTAGCCGGTGAAGCCGTCGTCGGGCGCCGCGCCCGCGCCCATGATCGAAATCTGCGCCTTCTTTGCCAGCGGCATATAACCGGCGCTCGGGAACAAACTCGGCCCCGACAGCGAGAACGTTATCACCGCTTTTCCGCTGCTCGTTACGCCGATAGACGGATAGAAGACATTGGTGTCCATGTGCGCGACATAGCCCTGTTTGACTACGCGCCCGCCAAGGCCACGTTTGTTCAGCGTGGGCTTGACGACAAAATAGGCGACCCCCGCTTCGCTATTGCCGCGAGTGCCGCCGCGCACACTAATTACCGTGTTGAGCCCGCCATAGAGCTCGCCACCGGCATAGACGACCTGGTTCATGCGATCGTCGTTGGTTGCCAACAGTTCGAGTGTGCCGCCATTCGCAGCGCCGAGCGGCGTCGGCCCCGACTGCTGCGTCGCGCCTGGCGCCGAAGAGTTGTTACCCTCGAAAGGCGGAAACCCGTAAGTCTCACTGCGCAGCACCGTATTGCGTAATGTCGGGGCCGCGCCGCATGCGGGAGTGCCTGTGGAGGACGGCAGCCCACAGGTATCGGTCAGCGCCCACAGCCCGATACGGTTGTCCAACCTCCCGGCAAAGTCGAGCGCGCTCAGGAAATACTCGGTGCCGCCGTTAGCCGTGGCAAAGTGGCCGTCGGGCGCATTCGCAGGCTGCACTGACGCGGCAAGCGCGCCGCCGATGGACAGCGGACTTCCGAACAGCACGATCGCGGGTATCGGCGTCTCGCTTACCAGGTTCGCCTTGTTGAAGGCATAGATTTGCGCGCCGTTGAATGTACTGGCGCTGGGGTTGCTGACGTTTATCTCGAACTCGTTGGCCGACAAGTAGACGCCGTTGGCGTCGACGCCGAGCAACGGTTGGTCATTGAGGCATGGGCAATTCGGATGATCCGGCGTACCGTTGGTGCCGTCATCGGTCGTGTCGAGTTCATACACGGCCCCCGTCGCGCCCGATGCGGGCAACACGGCCAGGAGCAGCGCCGAGGTACTCGGGGTTGGAAGGTCGGTGATGCTCAGAAAAAACGTGTTGCTAACTGAATCATAGACGCAGCGTGGATCGCTGAGAAAATCCGAGGCGGGTACACCGAAAAAAGCGTTGAGGTCCGTCGGTCCCGCGGTCAATTGGCCGCGCGTATCGAAGACGCTGAGCGCGAGGTTCACCATCTCGATTACCTCGCCGTTGCCCGCGCATAAGCCCTGGTCGGGAGGCTCAATATCGCCACCGTTGAGCGTCGCCGCATCGAAAGCGTCGATCCCATTGAAGCCCAGGAAGCCCAGGAAGCTCGGGGTGCTTTGTGTGGCGAAATTTGTGCTGCGCGTCGTCGGAACTCTAAGTGTGCGCGCTAATTGCGCGGCATATGAGGCGGCGCCGAATTGAGCCGGCACGCGCCGATTGAACATGGTACGGAAGGCGGAAGCGCCCGCCATCGCATGTGCCGAGGCGCCCGATGGCGCCGTCGCCGGCAACGTGGCAAGGCTGACCGGGCCAAGGCGTCGCACTTGAACCGCCGTGGTGCTCGTGGTCACGGCGGTGCTTTGCGCGCGCGCCGCGGAAACGCTGAGCAAGCAAACAAAGCATGTGGCGAGCGCCGCGACTCGGACTACAGAGCAAACCTTCATAACTTCCCCCATTTGTCACGTATCTAATCCGGCGGCGATCTCGGCCACGGCCGTCCAGCGGATGCGATAGAAAAACAGTTCCGATCAATCAGGTCGATGATTCAGTTTCTGCGCCTGGATGAGGGCGCCGGCGATGGCTCGGGTTCCGCCCCTCCCTCTTCGGCTTCAACGCCGGTACCGGCCGCTTCTACCGCGGGCACGACCAGCTTCGCAGCGAGCTTGGCGCGTACTTTGGCCTCGATCTCATCGGCTATTTTGGGATTGGCCTTGAGGAAGTCGCGGGCATTTTCACGCCCTTGGCCTATGCGTTCGCTATCGTAGGAATACCATGCTCCGAGCTTCTCGATGACGTTATGCTCGGAGCCCATGTCGACCAGTTCGCCCTCCTTGGAGATGCCCGATCCATAAAGGATATCGAATTCGGCCTCGCGAAAGGGCGGAGCGACCTTGTTCTTCACCACCTTGGCCTTGGTGCGCGAACCGATTACTTCGTTGGCGCTCTTGATCGTGCCGATGCGGCGGATGTCGATACGCACGGAAGAATAGAACTTAAGCGCGTTGCCGCCAGTGGTGGTCTCGGGGTTGCCGAACATCACGCCAATCTTCATGCGGATCTGATTGATGAAGACCACCACCGTACGCGAGCGCGAAATGATCGAGGTGAGCTTGCGCAACGCCTGCGACATCAGCCGCGCCTGCAAGCCCATCTGCGGCTCGCCCATCTCGCCTTCGATTTCCGCGCGCGGCACCAATGCGGCGACCGAGTCGATTACCAGCACGTCGATAGCGCCCGACTGTACCAGCGTCTCGGTGATCTCCAGCGCCTGCTCGCCGTTGTCGGGCTGCGAGATGAGCAGGTCCTCGACGTTGACGCCGAGTTTGCGCGCATAGCCGGCGTCGAGCGCATGCTCGGCGTCGATAAAGGCGCCAATGCCGCCGAGCTTTTGCGCCTCGGCGATACATTCGAGCGCGAGCGTGGTTTTGCCCGACGATTCCGGTCCGTAGATTTCGACCACGCGTCCGCGTGGCAGGCCACCGACGCCGAGCGCGACGTCCAGTCCAAGCGAGCCGGTCGGAATGACAGCGATATCGGCGACGATAGCCTGCTCGCCGAGCTTCATGATCGAGCCTTTGCCGAATTGCTTTTCGATCTGGCTAAGTGCCAGGTCAAGTGCCTTGGTTTTAATGTCCTGGGCCATCGATACTCCCCGGCCTGCGGGTCTTGGGCCTATCGCAGCGAATTTTGCCACAAATGCGTCCGGATAGCGCTAGGGTGGGCGCGATTTTATTGAACCAGGTGCGCGCATCCGCTGTTTTCCGGCACGGGTACGCCGCGCGCATGCCGCGTCCCGCCATCTGATTGCCGCTTGCGATGAACGGTCCGTATCGTTACCCGCGCGGCGCAAACTCGTAGCGCGCGAGTTCCTCGTAACGCGCCGCCTGCGCTTCGAGGATACTGCGGTAAAGTATCATCATGTCGATCAAACAAGTGCCAAAGTCGCGCTTCATCGCCTCGCTTAGCGTGCGCCGCGCCGCTGGCCAGCCTCTGAGATCACGCACGCGCCCAATCGTGAGATGCGGCGAGTAGGAACGCCGCGCCGGGGCGAAGCCGCATCGCACCGCCGCCGCCTCCACTCGCACCGCCAGCGGCGCCAGTTCCGCCGCTGCCAGCCCAGCCCATCCCACGCGCGGCCGTTGTTGGTCCGGAAACGCGCCGGTGCCGGCGACGCTCAGCGCAAACGGCGCGGTAGCGGCCGCGATCGCGGCCAGAGCGACGCTCAACGGCGCCAGCATCCGCGTCTCGACCGCGCCGCCGAGAAAGCGCAGCGTCAGATGAAGATTGCCCGGCCGCACCCAGCGGATACCGCCGCCCTGCGGCCGCAGCGTGCCGATAAAGGCGGCAAGCGCGCCTTCGACTTCGCGGCTCATCCGCAGGGCAACGAACGCACGCACCTTAGGCGGCAATTCGTTCATCACGCCGGCTTAGAATGATTCTTCAACGGCCGACCGAGGCCGTGCATGCCGGCCTTTTGGATGAATCAATGCGAATGCACGAGGGCGTGCTCGACCAGAATCAACCGGTCGTTGCCGAAGTACATGTCGTCGCCGTCGACGAAGATCGTTGGCGATCCGAAGCCCCCGCGCTCGATCAGTTCGTCGGTATTGGCCTTGAGCTTTTCCTTGTACTCGGCGAGTGCGATCTTGCGGAAATACTCCTCCTCGTCCAAACCTACCGCGCGCACGATGTCGCGCAGGACCTCGTCTTTACTGAGGTCGCGGTTTTCGCCCCAGTAGGATTCAAACACACACTGCGAGTAGGCCGAGATCTTGCCATGCTCATGCGCGACGAAGGCGCCGCGCATCGCCTTGACCGAATTGACCGGGAAAACGGTCGGCTGCCCGATCTTGATTCGGTACAGATGCGCCCAGTTTTGCAGGTCCTTGGCGTAGTAGCGTGCCTTGGGTTTGACTGGCCGCTCGCGCGTTTCATAGACGGAAGGATTAACCGCGTTGAAGACGCCGCCGACCAGGATCGGCCGCCACACCAGGTCGGCGTTATGGCGTTTGGCGACGTCCTCGATCTTAGTGAAGGCGAGATAGGTCCACGGACTCGAGCAGTCGTAAAAGAACTCAAGCTTTTTGCCCATCGATAGCGCTCCCGTTCGTGAAGGCGAAATCGGCCGTCCGCCGGCCGCGCAAAAACATAGCACAGCCGGGCCGCGGCCGACCACGAACGCGATTGCGCTCCCCACCCTCCGTTCTCGCCGGATTTTTACAGCCTCGCGCGGCAATGAAATCGCGCGTCTTTGCGTTGCCGGTAGAATCTCGGATATTGTCAGCGCGGGCTTTGCTTGCGATGCTTGATAAGCTTTGCCAAGGTCTAATGAAGCCGAAACCGAAACCGCATTCCCGACACCTCAACAAATTCCTTACGGTCAACGCCGCGGCTTCCTATTTGGGTGTTTCGGCATCGACGCTGCGAAACTGGGATCGCGCCGGAAAGCTGAAAGCGCGCAGGCATCCAATCAACGGCTACAGGCTGTACAATAAAGCAGACTTGGATAAGCTCTTGATGAGGGTTGGCGGAAGACAACGCTGATGAACGATATCCTAGTAAGTCTCGGGTTGGATTTGAAGTCGCACCACGTTGGAAACTCACTGCTACTTTACGGTGATTGTTTCGACTGGCTTGCGCGTCTACCCGAAAACACGCTCCACGCGATCGTCACCGATCCCCCGTATGGGGTGAAGGAATTTGACACCCAGGAACTCGAGAAACGCGCCAATGGGAAAGGTGGAGTATGGAGAATTCCACCCTCATTCGACGGTTCAATCAGGGCACCACTTCCGCGGTTCACTGCGCATTCCGAACAAGAGCTTCAACGGCTGTTGAAGTTTTTTGAGGACTGGGCCCGGCTCGTCCGGCGCGCGTTGCGACCCGGCGGTCATGTCTTTATTGCAACCAGTTCAATCGTGGCGCCTTTGCTGTACGAATCGCTACGCAAGGGCGGCCTTGAATTCCGGGCGCAGATCATGCGAACGGTTCGTACGCTGCGCGGCGGCGACCGGCCAAAGAACGCGCATGAGGAGTTCCCCGACGTATGTGTTCTTCCTAAGGGCTGTTATGAGCCTTGGGGCCTGTTCCGGAAACCTCTGTTGCCAGGTATGACGGTCTCCGACTGCTTGCGGGAATTCCAGACTGGAGGCTTGCGACGCCTCGCTAATGGAAACCCCTTTGAAGACGTGGTTCAGAGCGAACGCACTCCGGCCCGGGAGAAACAAATCGCCGGCCATCCGAGCCTTAAGCCACAAAGCTATATGCGGCTCCTCGTCTATGCCGCTCTACCTCTAGGCACCGGCGTGGTTGTCGATACCTTCATGGGAGCCGGTTCGACTATCGCAGCAGCGGAAGCGGTCCGCGTCCAAGCCCTCGGAATTGAGCGAAACGCCGAATATTTCAAGCTGGCGACCGCGGCGGTACCACGGCTGAAGGCGGTGGAAATTCCGGGGGTGAATGAACTGACGGGCCGTGGCCAGCGCACACTGTTCAATGAGCATCACGGAGGAGCCGATTTGCGCTCCAGGTTTTCCTGAGCCCGATAGATCCAGTTCTTGTTGAGTTTCACTTCGCCGGTTTTCGTGATGCTCGCTGTAATGGTCCGACGACTCGTTTCACTTCGGCCGGCGAACTTCCAGTCGGCTTTCTTCACCTTCGCGAGGTACACGCTCCGAAACTTGAATGGCACGGGTGCGGCGTCGTGCGCCGACGAGCTGTTGGCCTGAAAGACGAATATCATGAGCCAGCACTCCTCTGCGTTGTGGCCTTGCCAAGCACCCGCATAACGGGACGCTTTTACTTCGATCCCCTCAGGCCCGTGGAGAATGAGATCGTTCGGGTAGCGCGATCTTGGAATTAAGTCTGGATGTCCGTTGTGAAACCGGTTCTTAACGAGACTGGGGCAGTGTTTCGGAATTG
Organism: Binataceae bacterium (SeqCode); assembly: GCA_050736495.1. Lineage (GTDB taxonomy): Bacteria > Desulfobacterota > Binatia > Binatales > Binataceae > JBOHWJ01. Next base: position 10,694 of record JBOHWJ010000324.1, read on the forward strand.
AAGAAACAATGAATTCTCCGACGAGGCTGGAGAAATTCGCCGGCATCATAAGCATTTCGATTCGTGGAAGGTCGCGCGTCAGAAGCTGGTGGTTTAAGAATCCGAGGAAGTCGATGAACGCTTCCATGGACTTTCGCACGGCATCCACTGTGCAGCCGTACGGGAATTTCGCGCTTCGATTGAAGCCGCTCGGATCGACCGGAATTGGCGCGCAAGCGATTTTTTCGAGGCCTGCGGTAGACAGCTGATTTATTCCCCCGCCGCCGCGCGGATTAGGCTACAGGCCATCTCAAGGCAACGATTTACAGACGCTCGGCTGCGTTTTTCGCTTGCTTTCACGGCGATTTCGATTTCGCCTTGCGTCGCGTTAAGCCCGGGGGCACGGCCACCATACGCATACGCGCGAATGTGGCCCCGCGAGCGCGCGAAAATGATGGCTCTATTGAATCTTGCGCACGATCACCGCCGTGCCGTAGGCGGCGATTTCACTCATCAGGCTGGCGATCTCGTTGCAATCAAAACGCATCGCGAGCACCGCATTGGCCCCGCGTTCCATCGCCTCAAGCTTGAGTCGTTCGATCGCCTTCTCACGGCTGTCGGACAAAAGCTTGGTGTAGGCGCCGACTTCACCGCCGAAGACCGTGCGCAAGCTCGCGCCGAAATTGGAAAAGACGTTGCGCGCGCGAACGACTAACCCAAACACTTCGCCCAGCAC
>JBOHWJ010000325.1:0-7707 GCA_050736495.1 Binataceae bacterium (SeqCode)
ACTCAACTACCGCTTCATCGGCGACGACGAACGGCTGCGCGCGCCGCTCGTCGCGGGTGAAGGCGGCGCGGCCGAAACCGCCTGGGATACGGCGCTCGAACACGCCGCGACGCTGCTCGGCGATTTCAGGAAACGCCACGGCGGCAAGGCCTTCGGCGCGTTGGTCTCGCCTCATCTGACCAACGAGGAAAACTTCCGTTTCGGCCAGATGCTGACGGCGTTCGGCGCCGGGCGGGTCGCGATGACGGTGCGCAAGGGCAAGGCCGACCACTTGTTGATGAAGGCCGAGAAGGCTGCCAATGCGCGCGGAGTGCGCCAATTGGGACTGGTCGAGGGACCCGGCGACGGCCTCGAAGAGCTGTTGCGCGCGGTCGAGGCGGGCGAGATCAAAGGGCTGTACATCTGTGGCGACGACATCGTGGACACGGTTGCGTCCGGACGTCTGGGCGCAATCCTCGGCAGGCTCGAACTGCTGATCACGCAGGATTTGCAGGCGCGTCCCGAGTTCGCCCGCGCCGCCGTCGTATTTCCCGCCACGACCTGGGCCGAAAAAGATGGCACCTTCACTAATCACGATGGCCGCGTCCAGCGCATTCAGCGCGCGCTGGAAACGCCGCCGGGATGGCACAGCGACGGCGAGATTTTCACGGCGTTGTTCAATCGGCTGGAGTCGAAGAATGAACGTTTCGACCCGGCCGCCATATGGCAGGTTTTAGGCGGCGAGCGCAGCCCCTTCGCCGGTATCGAGTACGATCAGATCGGAGCGCTGGGGGCGTTGCCGATGCGGGCCGGCGAAGGCACCTCCGGCTCTTGACAACAGGGCGAGCTAAGCGCGATAGCCGGATGGCGCCGTATAAAAGTCGGCGGCGCTGACGGTCCCCGCGGTGGGGACCAGACATTGGCGGTTGACCTGCGCGATTGTCGCGCCCACCCGGGAAACGGGGAACCGGAGAGGGCGAAAACCGTAAACTCGGCAGCATTCTTTGGGGGGACGAGCGCTTATGGCAACGGCTGCAACTCCGCAAGGCCATTCGGGGGGTCTGACCGGGTACTTCGCCGAGCATCGCGTGCTTGAGACGTATCCAACCGGCTGGAACCGCTGGTGGATGCTGATCCTAACGGTGTTCGCCACCATCGTCTCGTTTTACGAATTCGGCTTCTCGGCGTTGCTGCCGCTATGGATACCGACACTGCATTTCACGCGCGAACAGTTCGGCTGGTTCCTGACCGGCGCCGTGTTCCTGTCCGGGTTCTCGGCGATGGCGGGGGGTCCGCTGGCCGATCGGCACGGACGCGTGGTCGTGATCGACGTCTGCCTCCTCGCCATCATCATCCTGACCTTCTGCAACCTGCTGATGACGAACTTCGTGAGCTTCGTCATAATCCGCGCCCTGATGAATCTCATCGCGGGCCTGATGTGGGGCGCACTCGGCGGCCTCACCCGTGACATGTCGCCCCGTCTGAGTCGAGGCGCCGCCTTCGGCTTGCTCACGGTCGGTGCGGTTTTCTGCCAGTGGCTGTGGAATTTCATCCCCGGAATGACGTTGCCGTTTTTCCATAACTGGCAGTCGCAAATCGTCATCATGGGCGTTATCGCCGTCATCCTCTATATCCCGGTCTTGCTGTGGCTCAAGGACCTGCATCCGAAACTCCGCCTGATGGTGAGGGATAGCGAGAGTTCGGGCGCGGCCTTTGAATCGGGCGAGGTGGAAGCGGAGGCTCCAGGGACGGCGTCGCAGGCGTTCGGGCAGTTGCTCGGCAAATGGCAAAGCTGGGTGCTGGTGGTGGGGGTGGTCGCCTTTCTGACCACGGCGATAACGATTCAGACCTTTGGCCCGCTGATGTTCACCGAGGCGTTTCACTTTCATCCGGCCGAAGCGGCGAAGATGACGGCAAATTTCTGGTTGCTCAACCTGTTGGTGCTGGTACCGGCGGGATGGTTCTCCGACTATCTGCGGGTTCGCAAGCCGCTCTCGCTTGTACTAACATTGGTCGTGCTCGGGCTGTTGATTTGGTGGTTGTTCAACTTCATCCCGCCACTCTCGCCGAGCGAACTTGGAATAGTGACATTATTGCTGGGCGGGATTACCGCTTCTGCGTTCATACCGTGGTGCGCGCTTTATTCGGAATACGTCGAGGATCTGTCGGCCTCTTTGCAAGCGACCGGCTGGTCTTTCTTTCAGTTGATTTACCGCATCTGGATAGCGTTCTCAGGCCCGTTGCTGCTATGGGTCGCCGCGCGTTACGGCTGGCGCACGTGGATGTTCTGGGACATGATCGCAACGATTCTTTTCATCGTCTCGCTGCTGGTGGTGCGCGGCTACTGGAAGCCGCCCACAACCAGCGCGGTCCAGCGCTCGGAGCCGGCCGCCGCGGGAGGACGTTGAAGAAAGTTTGAAACCGCGCACGCGCAAGCGCCGCCGCTGATGCAAGGATAAAGCGAAGCCGCTAAGATGACGGCGTGACGTGCCGCTCCCGATCGGCTGGATGAGATGGCTGTACAAGTAGTAAAGGTCAAGCGCCCGACCGCGCCATGGACAAGTATGCGCCCATGGATCGCGATATTGGTCGGACTGTGGGTTTCGACGGTCCATTTTTTCCGCAATCTGTTCAGGTTCGCGCGCGGCGGTCAGGACTTCGCCGTTCATTTTCCGGAACAGCGCTTCGTGCAACCGCCGGCGCTGCGCGGGATGCCGGTGCTGGTACAGATGGAAAACGGCAAGGAGCGCTGCGTCGCTTGCGGCCTGTGCGAATGGGCGTGCCCGACCACCTGCATCACGATCTATCCGGCAGAGACCGGCGACGAGGTCGAACGCTATCCGGACGTTTTCGATATCGACATGGCGCGTTGCATGTTCTGCGGATTGTGCGAGGAGGCCTGCCCCGAAGAAGCAATCGTGATGAGCCGTCAAATAGAAATCGCGAGCTATTCACGGCGCGGCTCGCTGTGGCACAAGGCCGACCTGCTGGTGCCCGTCGAACAATTGAAAACGCGAACGGATTACCTGCGCCGGCAGTATGATCGTTGACGGTTCGGCATCATGACTCCTGACAATCCAGAAGAAGCGACGGAAGTTACGGTACTTTCACCACTGATGCGGAAGGTGCTCGAGCGCCTCGGCGACCGCGTAGTGGAGCATCATTCGTTTCGCGGCGACGATCGGATTCATCTGGCGCGCGAGCATATTCTCGAAGCCGCACGCGTCCTCCGTGACGATTCCGGCCTCGCCTTCAACCTGCTGCTCGACATAACCGCCGTCGATTACCTCGGGCAGCCCGACGATTTCGAGACCAAGCTCGAGGTGTGGGACCGCAATCGGTCCGTGATGCGCCGGTTACCGCAGCGCCGCCATGAGCTGGTGCTGCCGCCGCGCGGACCGCATCCGCGCTTCGCCGTCGTCTATCATTTGAACTCACTGACCCATCTCCACCGTCTGCGCATCAAGTGCCGTGTGCCAGAGGATGATCCCACGATTGCGAGCGTGACGCCGATATGGCCGGGCGCCAACTGGCTCGAACGCGAGACCTACGATCTCTACGGCATCCGTTTCACTGGCCATCCCGATCTGCGCCGCATTTACCTCTACGAGGAATTCGTGGGGCATCCGCTGCGCAAAGACTACCGCAAGCACGACGAACAGCCTATTCAGCCTTATGTCGGACCTGGAGCAAAAGAACCCCGCCGCCCGCATTGACCTGCCGCAACGCCGTGCCAATGCGATCGAAGACCTGCATACGCCGCCGATGCGGATCCAGTTCGGACCGTCGCATCCGGCCACGCACGGCACCGTCCGCATCGTGCTCGACCTCGAAGGCGAGCGGGTGCTGAACGCCGACGTGCAGGTCGGATATCTGCATCGTGGCTTCGAGAAGGAATGCGAAACCGGTTACTACTACCAGAACATTCCATACACCGACCGCCTGAATTACAGCTCGCCGATTCTCAACAACGTCGGCTACTGCATGGCGGTCGAGAAACTGTTCGACATCACCACGCCGGCACGCTGCGATTACCTGCGCGTGATCGGCGGTGAGTTGTCGCGGATGGCCGATCACATGCTGTGCATCGGTTCTTCGGCGATGGAGTTGGCCGCGTTCACACCGATGCTCTACCTGCTCGAGGCGCGCGAGCTGATTCTCGATCAGATCGACGCGCTGTGCGGCGCCCGCGTCACCACCAATTTCGTGCGTATCGGCGGGGTCTCGGCTGACATGCCGGAGGGCTTCAAGGAGTTCGCGCTGCCGCGCCTTGACCAGACCATCAAGCTGCTCGAGGATTTCGACAAGCTGCTCACCGAAAATCCGGTCTTTCGCCGCCGCATGGAGGGCACCGGCCAACTGTCGGCGCAAGAGTTGCTCGCGTGGGGCGTGACTGGTCCGATTCTGCGCGCGAGCGGCGTACCGTACGACGTGCGCCGCGTCTACCCGTATCTGTGCTATGGCGACCTCGACTTCGACGTTCCGGTCGGCGAGCACAGCGATAATTTTGACCGCTACCTGGTGCGCAACGAGGAAATCCGCCAGAGCCGCCGCATTATCGTCCAATGCCTCGACAAAATGCCCGACGGGCCAGTTGACGCCGACGACCCCCGCGTTCGATGGCCGGGCAAAGGGCATGTGTTCAACCGCATGGAAGAACTTATCGACCAGTTCAAGCTGGTGACCGAAGGCGGGATGGCGCCCGCGGGTGAGATTTACTCCGCGGTCGAAGCCGCCAACGGCGAATTGGGCTTCTACCTCGTCAGCGACGGCACCGGCAAGCCGTGGAAGTGCCGCTGCCGCGCTCCCAGTTTTTCCAATATGTCGCCGCTGTCGAAGATGATTACCGGAGGGCAGCTCGCGGACGTGGTTCCGACCTTCGGCATGATTAACATGATCGGCGGCGAATGTGACCGGTGACCTGATGTTGTTGTCCGCTGAAACACACGCAAAAATCCGCGAGGAGATAACCCACTATCCGCACGCGCGCGGCGCCTTGCTATTCGCGCTGCACCTGGCGCGCGACGAGGCCGGCGCACTCGGACCCGAGTTGTTCGCCGAAGTCGGCCAGCATTTCGGTTTGCGCGCGGGCGAGGTCGCCGAAGTGGCGTCCTTTTACTCGCTGCTCAATCTGCCCAAAGCCCAGGCGATCTTCCAGGTCTGCACCAACCTGCCATGCTGTCTGCGCGGCGCGCGCGGGCTGGTCGATGACCTCGAACAGCGGCTCGGCATCAAATCGGGCACCGCGACGCCGGACGGCCGCTTCGCGATTGCGGAGGTCGAATGCCTGGGGTCATGCGCGACCGCGCCCGTCATCCAGGTGAATCGCAATCCCTATCTTGAAAACGTCCCGCTGGATTATCTCGCCACGCTGCTCGGTTCGCCCAAGGCGGCGGTCGAGGCGCGCCGGCCTGCGCCAATTGTCTCGACCATTCCTGAAGGCGTCGAAGGCTACCTGCTTCCGCCCAATGGCGAAAAACGCTTGACGATCGATGAGTACAAGCGCGCGGGTGGCTACCAGGCGGTGGTCAAGGCCGGCCAGATGACGGCCAAGGACATTATCGCGGTAGTGAAGGAGTCGGGTTTGCGCGGCCGCGGCGGCGCCGGTTTCGCGACTGGCCTCAAATGGTCCTTCATGCCGCCCAACGACGGCAAGCCGCGCTACCTCGCGGTCAATTGTGACGAGAGCGAACCCGGCACCTTCAAGGACCGGCAGATTTTCGAACGCAATCCGCATCAAATGCTCGAAGGCGTGATGATCGCCGCGATGGCGCTGGAGGCGGCCGCCGCCTTCATGTACATCCGCGGCGAATACGTCGAGGGCTATCGCATCGTGCGCGACGCGATTCGGCAACTCTATGTGGATGGCATCCTCGGCGAAAGCGCGCTCGGCTTCAACCGCCGCTTCGACGTTCATATTCAGCCCGGCGCTGGCGCCTATATCTGCGGCGAGGAGACCGGCATGCTCGAATCGATGGAGGGCAAGAAGGGCCAGCCGCGCAAACGCCCGCCCTTTCCCGCGATACGCGGTCTGTGGGATCGCCCGACCACAGTCGATAACGCCGAAACCATGGCGCACGTCCCGCTCATCATCATGCGCGGCGCCGACTGGTTCAAAAGCGAAGGCGCGCCCACGCCCAACAGCACCGGCCATACCCTGTTCGGCATCAGCGGCCACGTCAAGCGCCCCGGCATCTACGAACTGCGCCTCGGCGTTAAAATGCGCGACCTCATCTACAACTACGGCGGCGGGCTGCTTGAGGAAGGGCGCTCAATCAAGGCCGTGATTCCCGGCGGTATCTCGATGCCGGTCTTGCGCGGCGATCAGATCGACGTCGCGGTCGATCACGAATCGCTCAAGAGCGTGAAGACGCTGCTCGGCACCGCCGGCGCGATCGTGATGGACGATCGCACCTGCATGGTGCGCACGGCGCTGGTGACCGCGCGCTTCTTCGAGCACGAATCATGCGGCCAGTGCACGCAATGCCGTGAAGGGACCGGTTGGACCTACAAGACTCTCAAGCGCGTCGAGGCTGGCGAGGGCCGTCCCGAGGACCTCGAAACTTTGGCCGACACCTTCAACTTCATGGACGGCAAGTGCATCTGTGCGCTCGCCGACGGCGCTGCATGGGCGGCGCGGGCGTTCCTTACGCAATTCCGCGACGACTTCGAGGCCCATGTCAGGGAGCACAAATGCCCCTTCCCGGAGAGCTTCGAGGTATGAGCGAAAAATTGGCCCGCAACCCCTTGGTAGAGTTATTGGGAACGCCCGACCGCACCGAAGGCAGCCTCAACAGCCCGGTCGAACTGGAAGAGAACGGCATCAGCTACAACGAGAAGTGGCTGTACGAGCATCTGCGCGAAGACCCAGCGGGCGTCCCGATACGCGCCATTTACTGGCATCGCTACGATTTCATGGGCACGCTCGTGCGTGAAACGCCGGACGCGCAATGGCGCGCCGATGATAAGCTCGCCGCGGCCCTCACGGATAAGCTTGATCGGCTCGCGCCCGGCTTAAGCGCTCATCCGCCAACGACACCGAGCAATCGCCACCGCGCGGTCTCGGAAGTGAAAAACCGCACCGACCTCGGCGGTTACGCGCAGGACGCGCAAACGCTCAAGCAGTTAACCGATCGCGACCCGCAGCGCTGAGCCCGCGTCGGCAATCGCCAGCTTGCCCACATCGAGGAACGCGGGCATCCCGAAAAAGCCGTGGGTCACGCCTTCGTAGCGTTTCAGCACGGCCGGTACGCCGTCCTCGCGCAGGCGCGTGGCGTAGGCTTCGCCCTCGTCGCGCAACGGATCGTATTCCGCCGTGATCACGAACGCCGGCGGCAAACCGCGCAACGACTTCGCATGGGCGGGACAGGCGAACTGATTCGTGCGATCGGCCTCGCCGGTGAGGTAGTGATTCCAGAACCATTCCATATCGGTGCGCGAAAGGACGTAGTATTGGTCGGTCGCGAACTGCCGATGCGACGGCGTGCTCAAGTCCGTCGTGGTCGCGGGATAGACCAGTAACTGGTAGGCGAGCTTGGGGCCGCCGCGCTCGCGTGCCATCAGCGCGACCACCGTCGCCAGCGTGCCGCCGGCGCTGGTGCCGCCGACCGCGACCCGCGCCGGATCGCAGTCGAGCGCCTTGGCGTTCTCCGCCACCCATCGCGTCGCCGCGTAACAGTCGTCAGGTCCGGCCGGAAACTTATGCTCGGGCGCGAGCCGGTAGTCGAC
>JBOHWJ010000326.1:0-18266 GCA_050736495.1 Binataceae bacterium (SeqCode)
TCAAGAACATGCGCAAGCTGCCCGACGCCTTGTGGGTGATCGACACCAAGAAAGAAGAAATCGCGGTGGCCGAGGCCAACCGTCTTGGTATCCCGGTGGTCGCGGTCGTTGATACCAATTGCGATCCCGATCTTATCGCTTACCGGATTCCCGGCAATGACGACGCGATTCGTGCGATCAAGCTGTTCACTGCGGCGGTCGCTGACGCGGTGCTCGAAGGCAAGCGTATCGCCGAAGAGCGCCAGAAGGGCCAGGAAGATGTGGCCGCGGCCGAGACTGGACCGAACCCCGAACCGTCACCGCCGTAGCAGGCTTAGGCAACTTGGAGCACCCCGGATTTAGGTATTTTGCGATGGCCGCAGCCGTTGGCTCAAGGGCCTGAATAGACGAGCGGGATTGGAGGCGGCTCAGGCTGCTGACGTATCCGTTTGCTCTAAGCCCGTCCGGTAATCAAAGCGTATCAACGCTCAGGAACGCGAATGGACGTAAACGCGACATTGGTCAGAGAACTGCGCGACAAAACCAGCGCAGGTGTGATGGACTGCAAAAAGGCGCTGGCCGAAAGCAAGGGCGATCTCGAAAAGGCGGTCGTATGGCTGCGTGAGAAGGGTATCGCGCAGGTGGCCAAGCGTGCCGGGCGAATGGCTTCTGAAGGTTCGATCGGCGCCTACGTTCATGCCGGCGGCAAACTTGGCGTACTGGTCGAAATCAACTGCGAGAGCGACTTCGTTGCCAAAACACCGGAATTCCAGACCCTCGTCAAGGAAATCGCAATGCAAATAGCCGCGGCCAATCCGCGCTGCGTCAACCGCGAGGAGCTACCCGCCGCGGTTATCCAGCAGGAACGCGAGATTTACGCTTCGCAGGCGGCCGGCAAACCGGAGCCCGTTATAAGCAGGATTGTCGAGGGTAAGCTCGACAAATTCTTCAAGGAAGTCTGCCTCAGCGAACAGGCTTGGGTCAGGGATCCAAATCGAACCATCGGCGATATGGTCGGCGAGTATGTCGGCAAGCTTGGCGAGAAGATCGAAATCCGGCGGTTCGTGCGCTTTCAACTGGGTGAAGGCCTTGACGGCAAGCCCGCGACCGCATGAACAAAAGCGTATAACCTCATAGAGTGATCACAGGCGGAATCGAGGGAGGAAACCAGGCAATGGACCAGCCACATACGGCTTCGAGTCCTACGCCCCGGTTTCGCCGTGTATTGCTGAAACTGTCGGGCGAGGCGTTCGCGCCGGCGGTGGGCGCCGGTATCGACCTCGAAACGCTCGCCGAAATTGCACAGGAAATCAAGGAAGTCGCCGACTTGGGCGTGCAACTGGCGCTGGTTATCGGCGCCGGCAACATCCTGCGCGGCAGCGAATATGAAGCGCGCGGAATGGATCGGTCGACCGCCGACCAGATGGGCATGCTCGCGACGGTCATCAATTCCCTGGCGTTGCAGAATGCCCTGGAGCAGGCGGGCGTCACCACCCGTGTACTCTCAGCTATAGAGATGCAGGCCCTATGCGAGCCCTACATACTTCGCCGCGCCGTTCGCCATCTCGAAAAGGGCCGCGTAGTCATCTTCGCCGGCGGAACCGGCAATCCCTATTTCACCACCGACACCGCTGCCAGTCTGCGCGCGATGGAAATCGGCGCCGAGGTCATTCTCAAGGCCAGCCATCATGTCGACGGGGTGTACGATCGCGATCCAATGCGCGAACCCAACGCCAAACGCTTCGACCGCTTGACCTACCTGCAAGTGCTGCAACAAAACCTGAAGGTAATGGATTCGACCGCCATTTCGATGTGCATGGACAACCGGATGCCAATAATTGTCTTTAATTTGCGCAAACCGGGTAATATAAAAAGAGCCGTGACAGGGGAGCCGATAGGTACTTGGGTAGAGGGCGGCCACTGAGCCATGAACGAGGAAATCATCGAGCTTTCGCGCCAGGAGATGGACTCGTCGGTCAACGCGTTCCGGCATGAACTCACGCGGGTGCGCACCGGGCGGGCATCGACCGCGCTGTTGGAAGGGCTGCACGTCAATTATTACGGGGCGAAGACACCACTTCGGCAGGTGGCTGGACTGGCGGCGCCCGAGCCGCGTTTGTTGGTGATAACGCCATACGACAAGGGAGCGATTCACGAGATCGAGAAGGCTATCCAAACGTCGGATCTCGGACTAAACCCGATCAACGACGGCAAGCTAATCAGGATCCCGATACCGGAACTGACCGAGGAACGGCGCAAGGACCTGGTGCGCCAGGTGCACAAAAAGGCCGAGGAGTTCCGCGTCTCCGTCAGAGCCCACCGGCGCGACGCCAACGAAATGCTCAAGCAGATGCACAAGGACAAGGGGATAACCGACGATGATCTGCGGGCGACCGAGGCCAGGGTGCAGCAATTGACGACCGAGTCGATCGATAAGATCGACAGAATTCTGGCCGCGAAGGAAGCGGAAATAATGGAGGTCTGATCGCGTCCGCCGGCGCCGCGCAGTTCCAAATAAAGTGGGCTCATCACTTCCCCTCAGCGAATTTCCCAATCTGTCATTGGATCAGGCTCGCTTGCCGCGCCACGTCGCCATTGTGATGGATGGCAACGGCCGTTGGGCGCGCCGGCGCGGACTGGCTCGCTGCGAAGGCCATCGCCGCGGCAAGGATTCGGTGCGCGCGGTGGTCGAAGCCGCGCGCGAACTCGGCATTCCCTACCTCACGCTGTTCGTCTTCTCCAACGAGAACTGGGAGCGCCCGAGCGCCGAAGTCCGTTTTTTGATGCAACTTTTCCATCGCTACCTGCTGACCGAGACCAAACGCCTGATGAAACGCGGCATCCGCGTGATCGCCCTCGGCGATATGAGCAGGCTGCCGCCGCAGGTGCGGCGCGCGCTCGATCAGACTATCGAAATGACAGCGCAAAACGGCGCGATGACGACGGCGCTCGCGCTATCCTATGGTGGCCGCCAGGATATCCTCGCGGCCACCAGGCGTATCGCGGATGCGGTCGCGGCGGGACGGTTGGCGCCTGATCAAATCGACGAACACCTGCTGCACAGCGAGCTTTTGACCGGCGCGATGCCCGACCCTGACTTGTTGATTCGCACTTCGGGTGAGTTGCGAATCTCGAATTTTTTTCTCTACCAGCTCGCCTACACCGAGCTTTACTTCACCGAAACCTTGTGGCCGGACTTTCGCGCGCGCGACTTCCTTACCGCCTTGGCCGCCTACCAGCTACGCGAACGGCGGTTCGGCACGGTCGACAGCGCCGGCAACGACCGCTTGCGTGCTGCAAACTAGACTCTGGACCGCGCTTGTCGCATTGCCGGTTACGCTGGCGATTGTCCTGTATGCGCCGGCGCCTGAATTTCGATGGTTTATCGCGTTGCTTTCGGCGTGGGGCCTCTACGAAGTCGGCGAGATGACGTCGGCCGGTGTGGGCCAGGCGGTGCTTCTCGCGATGGCTGGCGGTGTTCCCGCCGGAGTGCTGTTGTTCGCCAACGTCTACGATCGGCCCGATTCCTGGCTGGGCGCGGCGATCGTCGTCGTGGCGATGCTTATGCTGGTCGCACGCGTAGCGGAGAGCGGCGGTGATAGCATCATGGGCGGCACGCCGCTGGTTATTCTCGGCGCCCTTTGGGTGGGAGTGCTGTTCCCGTACTTTGCCATCCTGCGCAATTCGACGGACGGGGTGCCGCTAGTAATCCTGATGTTGCTGTTGGTGGTCGCCAGCGACAGCGGCGCTTACTTCGTTGGGCGCTTCAAGGGTAGAATCAAATTGTTGCCGACGGTCAGCCCGAACAAAACCGTGGAAGGCGCGGTGGGTGGACTCGCGGGGTGTATCATCGTGGGTCTCTTGTTGCGCGCGTTGCTGGTGCCGCGCTGGTCGTGGGGTTCGCTGGCGTTGCTGTCGGCTTTGATCGGTGTGCTGGCGCAACTCGGCGATCTTGCGGGCTCGGCGTTTAAACGCATAGCGGGAGTGAAGGATTCAGGATGGATCTTTCCGGGTCACGGCGGATTGCTGGATCGAACGTGCAGCCTAGTGTTCGTGGCCGTGTTAACTTACTATTATTCCCGCTGATACGGCCGGGACACCGCGCCGATCTCCTATGCTGATATCGATAATTGCCGCGGTCGTTATCTTCGCGCTTCTAATCATTGTCCACGAAGCCGGGCATTTCCTGGTCGCAAAGAAATTGGGCGTCCGTGTCCTCCGCTTTTCTGTCGGTTACCCGCCCAGGGTATGGGGCGTCAGGCGTGGCGAAACCGATTATGCTCTCGGCGCGACCCCGCTGGGCGGCTACGTGCGCATGCTCGGCGACGAAATCTCCGAAGAGCCGAGCGAATCCAGCCTCGAAGGCTACCTGCATGAAGTGAAACTGGATTTGCTGGGCGCGGCGCGCCGCAGCGGATGGCTGCAGGCAAGCGGCAAGTCCGACGACGACGCTGTGGTCGTGATGGCGGCACGGCTTTGCGGCGCTCCGCCTGAGCTGGCGGTGAGCGCGCGCGGGGTAGCGGCGGCGGGCGGCGCGCGCCCGGACGAGGCAATATCACAGATTGGCGGCGCCGTGCCCGCGCCGCAAGCGGGAGAGACCTTGCCCGCCATTTTGAACCGTCCGGCTACCGATGAAGAGGCCTTCCTGTTGCGGGAAGTCGAGAAGGACGGCGCCCTCAAGGCAGCCGTCGAACGGTTGGCCAAGGCGCCGTCGTCCGCGCTGATCGAGCTTTTCAACAAGCGCGCCTTTCCTCATCAGCCGTTGGCCAAACGTATCGCGATAATCCTCGCCGGCCCGTTCTCAAATATCCTCTTCGCTCCGCTCCTGATGATGATTGTGCTGATGACCGGAGTGCCGGCGGCGCTGGCGGTGCTCGGCAAAGTACAGACGTCGCTGCCGGCTTATGGCGCGGGACTGCGTCCGGGCGATCGCGTCTTGGATGTCAATGGCAAGCAAATCGAAACTTGGGGTGATCTCTCGGATGCGGTAAAGGAAAGTGGCGGCGAATTGCTGAATATCGAGGTGGCGCGGACTGTCAACGGCCATGAGGAGACGGTCAATTTCAAGGTAAGGCCGAACCGGCTCCAGGAACCGACGATCTACGGTAACAATGCGCCTACCTGGATCATCGGTGTGTCTCCGAGCGGCGCGAAGGAAACGCGCTACTTCACACCGCTTAAGGCGGTGCCCGAAGCGTTCAAGGAAACCGCCCGAATGGCGGGGACGCTGTGCGTTGGAATCTGGCAGATCGTCGACGGTACGACGCCGGCGCGCCAGGCACTCGGCGGACCGATCATGATTGCTCAGATCGCGGGACGCGAGGCGCGTCAGGGCTTCGCCGACGTCGCGTTGTTCACGGTGATGCTCAGCCTCGAACTCGGTGTCATCAACCTGCTGCCGGTGCCGTTGCTGGACGGCGGCCATCTAGCGTTTTTTGTTATCGAAGGACTGCGCGGGAAACCCTTACAGTTGCGCCATCGCGAAATCGCGATGCAGGTGGGCCTGTTCTTGCTGGTTATGCTGATGGCGTTCGTTATCCTAAATGACATCTCGCGTATTGTCGGTTGAGCCCCTGCTTAGGGCGGGGGCCAAGGCCGGGCCGGTACTGGGTCTCGACACGGGAGCGCCGTTGCTGAGCGTCGGGATAGTGACGGGCGGGCGCATCCGCGCATCGGCCACACGGCTGGGACGCTCGCATGGCGCGGCTCTGCCCGAGGCGGTTGACGAAGTGTTGGAGGCCGCTGGCCTCAAGGTCAGGGAACTCGCGGCGGTGGCGGTCGCGATTGGCCCTGGCTCGTTTACGGGTCTCCGGATTGGCCTAAGCTACGCGAAGGGACTGGTTCTGGGCGCGCGGTTGGCGATTGTTGGAGTGCCGACGCTCGATAGCATGGCACTATGTGCGGTAGCCGCGGGCAAGGTGCCTGCGGGAGCGCTGATATGCCCAGTCCTTGACGCGCGCAAGGGCGAGGTTTACACGTCACTCTACCGGCCGGTGGGCGATGCGCTGGAAAAAATGACGGAAGATTTGGTAGTTTCTTTAGTGAACTTCGCCCGCCAGATTACCGGCGAGGTTGTCTTCGTCGGCAATGCGAAAGCCGAAGAAGGCCGTCTGCTGCGCGCGCGTCTGGGAATGCGCGCTACAATTGTTGGAGATATTGAATTGCGTATGAAGGGGAGCTTCGTCGCCACGCTTGGCGCGGCCAGGGTGGCGCGCAATGATCTTGACGACGCGGTTACGCTGGAGCCGCGCTATGTCCGGGCGTCGGAGGGATTGTCAAATCCACCGCCCTAGAACGTGGAGAAGGCATCTATGGAACGCCGAGAAGAAGAGATCATTCATCAATATCTTGAGCATGACGATCAACTCAAGGCTCTCTACGTCGAGCACCAGGAACTGAAACAAAAACTCGAAGCCTTCCGTCACAAACTCTATCTGACACCCGAAGAAGAAGTGGAAAAGAAACGGATCCAAAAGCTTAAGCTGGCTTCCAAGGACAGGATCATGGAGATCCTGAGCCGTCATCAGCACGAAGAAGCCCTTTAGGCTGCGGATCCCCTTACCATGCGGGCGCGAATACATCGCGGATGCCAAGTCATACGATATCGGTTCTGGTTGAAAACGAATTCGGTGTATTGTCCCGCGTTGCGGGATTGTTTTCGAGCCGCGGGTTCAATATTGAATCGCTGACGGTCAACGAGGATCCGCTTGACCCGACTGTCTCGCGGATGGTCCTGGTCACCTCTGGCGACGATCAGATCCTCGAGCAAATCAACAAACAGTTGAACAAGCTGGTCTCGGTGATCAAGGTCACCGACTTCAAGGATGTCGACACCATTGACCGTGAAATGGTCATGGTCAAAATTGCGGTCGACGAGCGCACGCGCTCGGAACTGGATTCGATCGTAGCGGCGTTTCGCGCGCATGTGGTCGATATCGGCCCACGCTCGGTCACGGTCGAGGTCACCGGCGATTTCGACAAGATTCGGGCGTTTATCGCGCTGGTGCGACCACTCGGAATCAAGGAAATGGTACGCTCGGGCAAAATTGCGATGGCGCGCTCGGTGCAACCCGCCAACAACAACCATCGCGCGGCCAGGGAACAAAGCTAGGAGAACATATCGATGAAGGTTTACTACGACCGCGACGCCGACATGAGCGCACTTAAGGGCAAGAAAATCGCTATCCTGGGTTTCGGCAGCCAGGGTCACGCGCATGCGCTCAATCTGCGCGACAGCGGCATGGACGTGCGGGTTGGGCTGCGCAAGGACAGCCCCTCATGGGACAAGGCGGCCAAGTGGGGGATCAAAGTGCTGGAGACCGCGGCGGCGGCCAAGGAAGCCGACGTCGTAATGGTATTGGTGCCCGATGAAATGGCGAGCGATATCTACAAGGACGAGATCGCGCCCAATCTCACTCCCGGCAACTCGCTCGCTTTTGGCCACGGCTTCAATATCCATTTCAAATTCATCCAGGCGCCCAGGGACGTCAACGTCTTCATGATTGCGCCCAAGGGCCCTGGCCACCTCGTGCGATCCGAGTTCGTCAAGGGACGCGGCGTACCGTGCCTGCTCGCGGTCGAGCAGAATCCTTCCGGGGACACCACCCAAGTTGGCCTTGCCTACGGCTCCGCGATTGGCGGCGGCCGCGCGGCGATTATCGAGACCAGTTTCCGCGAAGAGACCGAGACCGACCTATTCGGCGAGCAGTCGGTGCTTTGTGGCGGCCTGACCGAGCTTATTCGCGCAGGGTACGAGACCCTGGTCGCGGCCGGCTATGCGCCCGAGATGGCGTACTTCGAATGCGTGCACGAGGTCAAATTGATCGTTGATCTCATCTACGAGGGCGGCATCTCCAACATGCGCTACTCGATCAGCAACACCGCCGAGTATGGCGATATGACCCGCGGTAAGCGCGTGGTGGGATCGGCGACGCGCGACGCCATGAAGCAAATTCTCGACGACATCCAGTCGGGTAAATTTGCCAACGAATGGATCGCCGAGTACCGTTCCGGCCTGCCAAATTTCAAGAAGCTGCGCGGCGAGGGCGAGCAGCATCCGGTCGAAGAGGTCGGACGCAAGCTGCGGGCCTTCATGCCGTGGCTTGCCAGTGATCGCTTGGTCGACAAGGCGAAAAACTAGAGGTTGGCCAGCGCCATCGATATCACCCGCTTGGCGGAGAATGCTTCGCTCAGAAAAATTGCCGGTTACATTGGCATCGCACCCGAGGGCGTGCCAATTACGATTGGCGCGGGCGTCGCCGGCATAATCCTAATCGCGTTCGGGCCTGGATGGCTCGGTGTCGTGATATTGTTGCTAGCATGCGCTGTCGGCGCCTTCTTTCGCGACCCTGAGCGCGTCGCCGCCGCCCCCGCGAACGCCGTCATTTCCGGTGCCGACGGCAAGGTCACCGATATTGCCGACGAACCGATGCCCGGCGAAGCCGCCGATGCGCTCTGCCGGCGCGTTTCAGTCTTCATGTCGCCGCTCAACGTTCACGTCAACCGCGCACCGACTTGCGCCGAGGTCGTCGCCATAGCACATACGGCCGGCGAATTCCGCGCGGCCTTTCGCGATGACGCGAACGAGCATAACGAGCGCAACCTGATCATTTTCGCCGACAGTGCGGGAAGGCGTCACGCGCTGATTCAGATCGCCGGATATCTCGCCCGGCGTATCGTATGCCGCGTAAGGCCACACGACCGGGTGGAGCGCGGGCAGCGTCTCGGTATGATAATGTTTGGTAGCAGAGTTGATCATTTTATGCCGCTCGAATACCGCGTGACGGTCAAAATCGGCGACCATGTGCGCGCGGGCGAGAGCGTCATCGGAGAATTATAAGACGATGACGATGAAGCAAACTCCGTTACGGCGCAGGCGCGACAATCACGCGCGCATGCGACTGATTTCCGGACGCTTCAAGGAGCAGCGCAAAAGGGTCGCCGCACCGCTCAGGCGCGGCGTCTACCTGGTTCCCGCCACCATCACGTCGCTGGGACTGCTGGCGGGCTTCTATTCGCTGATTTCGGCGATCAACGGCCATTTCGAACTCGCCGCCGTGATGATCATGGTGGCGTTTGTATGCGATGGGCTCGATGGCCGCGTCGCGCGCGCCTCGCGCACCTCGACCCAGTTCGGCATCGAGTACGACAGCCTCTCCGACGTCGTGGCCTTTGGTGTGGCGCCGGCGGGTGTCGCTTATACGTTCGCGTTGAAGCCCCTGGGCGCGATCGGAATCGTGATCGCGGGCCTTTACGTGGTTGCCGCGGCGCTCAGGCTGGCGCGCTTCAATGTCCAGACCGGCAGTACCGACAAGCGCCGTTTCACCGGTTTGCCGGTGCCTGGCGCCGCCGTGATGATCGCCGGACTGGTGCTCGCTTACAGCTACTTCGAGTTTAACGCCCCGCGCACACTATGCGCGCTGATGGCGCCGGTCACGGTGGCGCTGGCCGCCCTGATGATCTCGCGAGTGCCATATCCGAGTTTCAAGGCGCTCAACTTCCGCAAGAAGGCGCAACTCGAATTGATGGCGGGCGTGCTCGTGGTGGCGGCGTTGCTGTTTGCGATGCCGCAATTTACGCTGTTCGCGCTGGCGACGGCTTACGTCCTGTCGGGCCCGTTTCTGCTGATGCGCGGCGAGCGCGTGAAGCCGACGACGCCGGCGCTCCATGCGGTCGCGCCCGAACATCCTACTGAAGCGGTGACGGAGCCGCCTGCTGACGGACTCCCCGCCCCGGATATCGCCTGAATTAAGACACCTCGGGCGGGAAACACTGCCACCGCCCCTGCGCCAGGTGATGGCTTGACGGCGAGGGGGTGGGCCGCTATGAATAGACTCGTCATGATTACCAGCCTTTGCCTCGAACTGCTACTTAGCCTGGCCCTTATTAGGGCCTGCGCCCAGGGCGTCGAGGTACAAGCCTAAGCAAGGTTTGAAACTTTGAGACGAGCGCCCCGGGCGACAGGCCGAACGAGCCGCCCGGGGCGTTTTCTTTTCCGATTCGCGGTTCGCCGGTCCTGCCTGTCGGGCTCTCCAGGGAGTAACCATCGATGGCCAATCAGAACCCGGTCGTATCACAGGGTGACGACCACGTCCGCATCTTCGACACCACGCTGCGCGACGGCGAGCAGGCGCCGGGCTGCACCATGAATGTGGAAGAGAAGATCGCGATCGCGCGCCAGCTCGAACGGCTCAACGTCGACATCATCGAAGCGGGCTTCGCGGCCTCCTCGCCGGGCGACTTCGAGTCGGTTCGCCGGGTCGCCGACGCGGTGCGCAATCCGATCGTGCTGAGCCTTTCGCGCACGCGCGAAGAAGACGTCGACCAGGCGCTGCGCGCGGTTGACAAGTCCGTCCGTCCGGGCGTTCATATCTTCATCGCGACCTCGGACATCCATCTTAAGTACAAGCTGATGATGACGCGCGAGGACGTGCTCAACGCCGCTACCTGGGCGGTCACGCGTGCCAGGAAGCATCTCGACTATATCGAATTTTCATGCGAGGACGCCTCGCGCAGTGACTGGGATTTCATGGCCATGATCTGCGCCGAGGTGATTCGCGCCGGTGCCCGCATCATCAACCTGCCTGATACCACTGGCCATGCGATACCCGAGGAGTTCGGCCGCATGTTCGCCTATATGCGCGAGCATGTGGACGGCGCCGACCGCGTCATGTGGAGTGCGCATTGCCATAACGACCTCGGCCTCGCGGTGGCCAATTCACTCGCCGCGGTCAAGAATGGCGCGCGCCAGATCGAATGCACCATCAATGGCATCGGCGAGCGCGCCGGCAACACCTCGATGGAAGAGGTGGTCATGGCGATTCAGACGCGCAAGGACTTCATGGGTGTGCGCACCGGAATCGAAACCCGCCAGATCTATCCAGCCTCGCGCCTGGTCGCGCAAATCATTGGACAATCGGTGCCGCCCAACAAACCGATCGTGGGTGACAACGCCTTCGCCCATGAGGCCGGCATTCACCAGGATGGCGTACTCAAGAATAAGCTCACCTACGAGATCATGAAGCCCGAAGATATCGGGATTCCGTCCAACAAGCTGGTGCTGGGCAAGCATTCGGGGCGCCACGCCTTCGTCAATCGGCTGAACGAGCTCGGTATCGACCCGGTCACGATCGATGTCGAAAAGGCCTTCGCCGCCTTCAAGGCGCTGTGCGACAAGAAAAAGGTGGTCTACGACGACGATATTCTCGCGCTTGCGAATGAGGAGAGCCGCCGCACCGCCGACCAATTCGAACTAGTCGACGTCAAGGTCACCTCGTCCGTGCGCAGCACGCCGCATGCGGAAGTCACGATGCGGGTGAGCGGCGCCGAGCGCATCGAGGAGGCGACCGGCGACGGTATGGTGGACGCCTGCTACAAGGCGATTTACCGTATCGCCGGAATCAACCCGACGCTCGAGCGTTACGCGGTCAAGGCCATCACCGGCGGCACCGACGCGCTGGGCGAGGTCAGTTGCCTGGTGCGCAACGACGGCATGACCGTGGCCGGACAGGGCGCGCATAGCGACATCGTAATGGCGAGCGCGCTGGCGCTGGTGAATGCACTCAACCGGCTGAAATCGCGCGAGCATGCGGCGCCGCGGCCAAGCGAAGGCCCGTAGGCGCTGGCGCGGTGCTGACTCGCCGCGCCGCAAAGAGGGCGGCGCGTTGCATGATTGATCGCGAGGGGGCTTGCCGGAAATTCGCACTTGGGCTAAGTGCTAATGCGTTAATCGTGTAGGCTGGAGTCGCTGGTTCTTTTCGGATCGCATGGCCATTCAGGTCAATCCATGAGTCGAGCTGATCGCACCGTGGCGATCCGGCCACAAACGTAACAAGTCCTAGTCAGGGGGAAGCACAGCAGGGCGCGATGGATGCGCGGCCCGGCTTTCGCGGCTTGCAAATGGCGTACAAAGTTCTAGTTCTCAAGGGCGACGGTATCGGGCCAGAGGTTGTCGGGGAGGCGCTGCAGGTACTCAGGGTGGTGGCGCGCCAGGCAGCCATCGATATCGAGTTCAAGGAAGCGCCGGCGGGCGGCCACGCGATCGATGCGTTCGGCACGCCGCTACCCGACAACGTGCTCAGGCAGGCGCTGGAATCCGACGCTGTTCTACTCGGCGCCGTCGGCGGTCCCAAGTGGGACGACCCCAAGGCCGAAATGCGCCCCGAACAGGCCCTGTTGACACTGCGCAAAGAGCTTGGGCTTTTCGCCAACCTGCGGCCGGTCAAAGCGGTCAAGGAATTTCTGCCGGCTTCGCCGTTGCGGCCCGAAATCATTGGCGGCGTCGATCTCGTGGTGGTGCGCGAGCTGACTGGCGGTATCTACTACGGCCGGCCAAGCGAACGGCGCCAGACCAAGGACGGACGCGAAGCGGTCGATACTTGCGTCTACAGCGAAGCGGAAATAACGCGGGTCCTGCGCTTTGCCTTCGAGCTTGCCCGCGACCGCCGCAAACACCTGACTTCGGTCGACAAGGCCAACATTCTCGCCACCTCGCGCCTGTGGCGGGAAATCGCCGTGGACTTGAGCACCCAGTTCAAGGATGTGACGTTCGAGAGCCAGTTGGTCGACTCGATGGCGATGCATCTCATTCGCCGCCCGCGCGACTTCGACGTAATCGTGACCGAGAACATGTTCGGCGATATCCTGACCGACGAGGCCTCCGTGCTGGCGGGTTCGATGGGTCTGTTGCCATCGGCGTCGCTGGGCGAGGAACTTAACAGCGCCGGCTTCCGCGTTGGCCTGTACGAACCGATTCACGGCAGCGCGCCCGATATCGCGGGGCGTGACGAGGCCAACCCGCTTGCCGCCATACTGTCGAGCGCGATGTTGCTGGAGCATTCGCTCGGGATGAAGTCCGAGGCGGAGCGTATCGAGCAGGCGGTGGAAGCGGTCGTGCGCGACGGTTTCCGTACGCGCGACTTGAACGCCGGCTCCGGCACCAAGCTGGTCGGATGCAAGGCGATGGGGCGTCTGGTGCGCGAGAAAATAGAAAGTCTTGATACTGGAGCATAGATGAGTGCGGCAAGCCGCGAAGCGAAAGTGGCGGTGGTCGGCGCCACTGGCGCGGTCGGTGTTCAAATTGCCGATCTGATAGCGGCGCGGGCGCTTCCGGTAAGCGAGCTCAAACTGTTCGCGAGTTCCGAGGGCGATTCGTCCAGGGAAGTGGAAGCCGGCGATCAGACGGTTGAGATCGAGTGTCTGGAATCGCCGGCGCGTCTGAGTGGCTTCGACCTCGCGCTGCTGGCGGTGCCGGAGAACGTCGCCGATGAGATTGTGGCGGCGCGTCCCGGACCCATCCTGATCGATCTCAGCGCGGCCAACCGCGCACCGTCGAATATCCCGCTGGCGGCGCCGGGGCTGACACCGCGCGATCGTGTCAACCAGCTTAAGGTCGGCGGTCTTTTCGCCACGCCTCATCCGGGCGCGCACGTTATCGCGACCGTGCTGAACGCGCTCGAAGTTCGCGCGGGCTTTGCCGCGGCGACCATCATTGTGGGTGCCGGCGCGAGCGGACGCGTTCGCATAAGCGAGCTTTTCAACCAGTCGGTCGAGCTTCTAAATGCGCGCCTGGATTTGGAAGACGGCCACACTCAGCTTGCCTTCAATCTTTTCGCTGATCCGCCAGGACCCGATCATGCGGGCGTAATCGCGGCGCAAGTGAGTGCCCTGATGGGCGTGGCGCCGCAACTCAGCCTCAGTGTCGTGCAGGCGCCGGTATATCACGGTGGTGCGATCGCGTTACATGTGCCGGCGGCGGCGGACGCCACCGAATGGGCCACGCGGCTGCGCGCGGCACCGGGCGTATTGTTGCTCGAGGGCGGCGAGCCCACCGGAATCGTCGACGCCATCGGGCAGGAGGCCATCCTGGTGCGGCTGGACGCGAGTGCGGCGGGTGCGGCGCTATGGTGCGTTTACGACAGCGCGCGGCTGGCCGCACTGAACGCTCTATGGATCGCCGAGAACCTGTCGTTCGGCGCCGCCATTTCCTGAAATTCTTCCGCGGCCGCACGCGGCTGCCATGCGCATCAAGCTCACGCTCGAATACGACGGCTCCAACTATTCCGGTTGGCAATTGCAAAAAGGACAGGATTCGGTCCAGGCCCGTATCGAAGCGGTCCTCGAACAGATTTTTTCCGGGAAGATTCGTATCCACGGCGCCGGACGCACCGACGCCGGCGTGCATGCGTGCGGACAAGTGGCGGCCTTCAAGCTGCCGCGGCCGTTCGATGCGGGCGATCTCAAGCGTGCGTTGAACGCGCTGTTGCCGGCTGATATCGCGGTGCTGGAAGCGGCGGCGGCGGCCGACGAATTCGACCCGCGCCGCGATGCGCGATCGCGCCTCTACGAATACCGCGTCCTGAACCAGCCGATCCGCTCCGCCTTCGAGTATCGTCACGTGTGGTTGGTACGCGAACCGCTCGATCTCACCGTCATGAACGAAGCCGCGCGTGTATTTTTGGGCGAACACGACTTCGCCGCCTTTCGCACGCTTGGTTCCGAGGAAAAGACCACGGTGCGGCGCGTGTATCGCAGCGAATGGCGGCGCGACGGTACGCATTTCATTTATACGGTTGAGGCGACCGCATTCCTGCGTCACATGGTGCGCACGATGACTGGCGCGATGGTCGAAGCCGGGCGCGGCCGGATCGAGCCCGGCGCCATCGCGGCGCTGCTCGCCGGGCGCGACCGCGCCATGGTGCCGGCCGCGGCGCCCGCGCGTGGTCTCTTCCTGATAGCGGTCCGCTACTGACGGCGCGCGGCCGAGACGCACGGGCTCCGCTGAACCATTGGGTGATTCAAAAAGCGCCACCGGACGGGCGCGGGCGGCATCGGTGGCTCGAAAATCCCTGCCAGACAGTGGAAAGCTTTCGGGGCTGTTCAAAAATAGTCATGGTTTATAGGAAAAAATGCGTATTTTCGCGTACCGCCTACTTGAAATAGTGGACGCACTCGTTCACGCTCACACGCAGACCGCTCGAGGGCCACAAGGAGGAGGATGATGACGCAGTCGCAGGTTGCAACCCATTTAGCCGATAAGATTGGCATTACCAAGAAGCAGGCGAAGTCCGCGCTCGAGGAACTCACTGGCCTCGTGGTGCGCGAACTCAAGAAGGAAGGCGCGTTGCGCCTGGCCGGCCTTGGCATTTTCCGCAAACGCAAGACCAAGGCGCGGATGGGACGCAATCCTGCCACGGGCGCGGCGATCAAAATTCCCGCGCGCACGCGCCTGCGTTTCACCCCGGCGAAGGCGCTGAAGGACTCCGTTCTCGGCGCGCGCTGAGCCGCCTCCAGCCCGGATAGTGACGAACCGCAAGGCTCAAGGTGTGCCCTTGACCTTGCGGTTTTGCTTTGTGGCTGGCGCGCCGCGCCAAGGAGGAGGCATGCGCAAACGATCGTCCGCGGCGATCGTCCTGTCACTGTTGACCGCGCTCACATGCGCCGCGCCGGCTTTCGCGCTAC
The DNA here is from genome assembly GCA_050736495.1 of Binataceae bacterium (SeqCode). Classification (GTDB taxonomy): domain Bacteria; phylum Desulfobacterota; class Binatia; order Binatales; family Binataceae; genus JBOHWJ01. Next base: position 15,439 of record JBOHWJ010000326.1, read on the forward strand.
AGGCTACGACGATTCCAGCCTTTGTCGGCGGCGTCAGGCCCGGCGCGATATGGCATGACAAGGGTTTTTTCGACGCCGCCCGCGCATGCTTCGACAAGCATCCCTTCGCGCGTTTCCATGAACGAGCACAGACACTGCAAAGCGATTGCGAGGTCGATTATATGAAGCGCCACGGCGCCAGCGCACAGGCGATCGCGTTCATGCGCTATGCGCCGGTACCCGCGCAAATCGACCAGGTGAGGCATGGCCGGGCGGCATCGGTGGTCTACGCGGACATGATGTGGGCGGATGCGGCGAGCGGCTTCGCGCTGGTCGGCAAATCAGGCGAGGTTGTGCCACTGTGGACGGCGCCAGAACTCGATAACGATCCGGACTACGCCACCTTTAAGCGCCATTATCCAGACGCGATGCTGTGGGGCACTTCGGTCGGCTGGCCGCAAGTGACGCCGGGGCGACAAGGTGGCGACCGGTTCGTCGTTACCTTTAACGCCCGGACTTGTCATGCGTGCGCGACCATCGGCAAGGCCGTGGTCGCCTACGATTTTGACCAGCGCGGCAAGTTCGACGGTGTGCGGCTGCTGAAGATCAGTCCCGTGCCGGCGCCTCATCAGTAGTATGCGCAGCGGCGACATGGGGATTCGCCCCGCGATCGTTATCGCCGGACGCTTTGCCGGCGGTGCGATCGTGCCGTCACTAGTCGAGCGGCAAGCGAAGTTGCGCGTAGATACTGAGGTTGTCCCAGTAGCTTCGCTCAGACACAATACGCCCGTTGCGAACGTCGTAAATCGTCATGATGCCGATGGTCATGGTGCGATTTGTGGCGGGAATGGTGGTGCCGCCGGGTATCATCAGCGGGCCGGTGTTGGTCGCGGTGAACGTCCATTCGGCGACGGCGTGCAGCTCGTCGGCGACGAACGTGCTCATTTCAAAGCTCATGTTGGAGAGTGGCCCCTCTTGCGATTGTAGACGCGCGATTGCGGCCTCGATGCCGCGCACTTCACCGTCCGGGTCGACGTATTGCAGGTCATCGGAGTACAAGCGCCGCAGGGTGTTCCAGTCACCGTTGATCGCCGCCGCGATCTGTTGGTCGCCCAATTGCTTCGCCGTGGGCATAAACGTCTCCTTCGGTCCCGCGATCTGCCCGGACTCGGACAGGGTTGACTGAACCTGTCTGACGCCGCCGATCTAAGAGTGAATATCCGGCCTGATTATTCCGTAATTCAAATGCTTCCTATGCTTTCTCAAGTTGGTCCATTTCGCAGATCTATTTCCGGATGAAACTCTAATAGTCAGAAAAATGGCTATCGGCGTGTTATTCGCGTGGCTTGTGCTCTTTTTTCGGAGAAGAAGTGCTCCTGGCCGCTGAGCTGATGCGCCTCGCCCGTTCGAGAAAATCGCGAATACGCGCCTCGTAGCCGCGATCCGACGGCTGATAGTAGCTCCGTCCTTCGAGACGGTCGGGCCGGTATGCCTGATCGACGACACCATCGTCGTAGTCGTGCGCATAGCGATAGCCCTCGCCGTAGCCCAGCTTGCGCATCATGGGCGTGGGCGCGTTGCGTAGATGAAGCGGCACGGGCAGCGCGCCGAATTCCCTGGCATCTTCGCGTGCCTTGAGCATCGCGCGGTAGGAGGCATTGGACTTCGGCGCCGAGGCCAGATAAGTCACGCCCTGCGCAAGTGGAATTATTCCTTCCGGCAGCCCAACGAAGTCGATCGCGTCTTTGACCGCGAGCGCAATCTGGAGCGCGCGCGGATCGGCGTTGCCGACATCCTCGGCCGCGAAAATCACCATCCGGCGTGCGACGAACAGCGGATCTTCGCCGGCCTCGACCATGCGCGTCATCCAATAGAGCGCGGCGTCGGGATCGCTGCCGCGCATGCTCTTGATGAAAGCCGAGATGACGTTGTAATGCTCCTCGCCGGCACGGTCGTAGAGCAGCGCCTTATGCTGTGTCGCCTCGCGCACATGCTCCACGGTGACCGCGGTGGCGCCGGCGGCGCGTGCGAGTCCGGCCGCGACCTCCAGCGTTCCGAGCGCCTGGCGGGCATCGCCTGAAGCGCAGCGGGTGGTTTCGGCGAGCGCGCCCGTCTCGAGAGTCAGTCCCATCGCACCCAATCCGCGTTCGCGATCGGAGAGCGCGCGTGTAACCAGCGTCGCGATGTCTTCCTCCGAGAGCGCGTTGAGCACCAGCACGCGGGCGCGCGAGAGCAGTGGCGAGATGACTTCGAACGATGGATTTTCGGTGGTTGCGCCGATCAGTGTAAGCAGCCCGCTTTCGACGTGCGGCAGAATCGCGTCCTGCTGCGCGCGGTTCCAGCGATGGATCTCATCGATGAACATCACGGTACGGCGGCCTTCAAGATTGAGTACGTGGCGCGCGCTGTCGACCGCCTCGCGCAGTTCGGCGACGCCGGCCGCCACCGCTGAAATCGATTTGAAGGCGGCGCCCGACAGCTGTGCAAGCAACAGCGCAAGTGTGGTCTTTCCGCTTCCGGGCGGCCCCCACAGGATCATCGAATGGAGCGTGCCCGCCGCGGCCATCTGGCTCAAAAGCCGCCCGGAGCCCAGCAGATGGGCCTGGCCAACGACCTCGTCGAGCGTACGTGGGCGCATCCGGTCCGCCAGCGGCTGGGCTGGCGGGCGCCGAGGGCGAAACAGTCCCTGCTCATCATCGGCCTTGCGCCGTGCCATCGAGGGAAATCTATCACACCACGCGCGCCGCCAGCCAAGGCGGGGACGGCGATCGCCGTGCGTCACCCGATAATTGCCATTTGCACTTGGGTTTGTGGATGTTCTAGCTTTGGAACGGGCCGGACAAGGCCGG
>JBOHWJ010000327.1:0-3497 GCA_050736495.1 Binataceae bacterium (SeqCode)
GCGTTGACCACCATTGCGGCCCATTGGATACAACTCGCCGTGAAGCGGCCATGCGCCCAGGTCTGGTTATAGCTGCGCAGATTGAGCCCGAGCACTTGCGCGAGCGTGTCACCATCGGCGCCGATAGGCGAGCCGAAGCTGGTGATCAGGCCGTCGAGGTCGCCACGGCTGAGTCCGCAATCGTCGAGCGCGGCCAGAATAGCCTCGGCGGCGAGGTCGATGGGACTACGCATCAGGCGCCGTCCGTACTTGGAATTCCCGGCTCCGGCGATTGCCGCTTTGTCCCTCATATCCCAGTTGGGCATGGCGTTCCCCGCAACCTTTGCGCCGCCGCGGCGGCTCTGACGTATGCACTACACGGGCGAGCCTACAAAACTCCGCGCCACCCTGTCCACCGCCTTCGGTGGCCGGATTCGAGCCGCGAAAACGCCCCTTGCGCGGTTGGCCGAATCGAACCAGAATGAGAAGACGCCGCGACGGAAACGTCTTAATGTCAGGAGCCTGTGAAGGCCGGGCGCCCCTTGGAATTGGACCGCCGTAGCGAGTAAAGTCATCGGGTTGAGCCCGTGCCCGGATGCGGGTTCGAAGGAAATCTCATGGATATTCTCGCACCATCTCATTTGCTGATCCTGCTGCTGATCATTTTGATCATCTTCGGGCCAAGCAAACTCGGGGACGTGGGCGGTGCCATGGGCAAGGCTATCCGCGACTTCAAGCACGCGATGAATGAGCCTGACTCCGACCTCGCCAAGCCAGTGGCCAAGACTGCGGACACCAGCGCCGGCACCCCCGCTACGGAAGCGAAGCCCGACAAGGTTTCCTAGTCAAGCCGCTATCCGCCCGGCGCACATGGAACTGCCGGTCGTCTCCGTGATGGCGCCCCGTATCCGCCGGACATGATTAGGCCGGCTCGGCGACAGCTCGGGCTCCCCGGTTCACCAACCATTGACGGCGTAGTCGACCACCGAGTAGGCGCAGTCCTAAACGCGAGCGCGCGTGTACGACGGCTCAGTCCATCGGCTGAGCCGGTTGCATAAATACACCTGTCCACTTAAATACGCTTTTCTCAGCGCCAGCGTGCACCGTCCTCTATTGGACTGCCGCCGGCGCCACGGGGAGCCGTGAAAGCAATCCGCTTTCTCATCTGGATCGCGATCGCCGCGCTCGGTGCCTACGGCCTCGGACTGATCGCATTCGCTCGCGGCGAAGCGCGTCCGGGCACGATCTGATTCATCGTCGCCGCAGTCTGCATCTACGCGGTCGGCTACCGCTTTTATTCCCGCTTCATTGCGAGCCGCGTGCTTGAGCTCGACGATGCCAACCTAACGCCGGCGGTGCGCCTCAACAACGGATGCGACTACGTGCCGACGCCACGATGGATCACGTTCGGCCATCACTTCGCCGCGATCGCCGGACCCGGACCGCTGGTCGGTCCAGTGCTCGCGGCGCCGGGAATCTCAGCCGCGCGCGTCGCGGAGCTAACGCGGCTCATATGGAATGATCGCGTCGACGCGCTGATGACCGCCGTCTTCATAGCTGTGGTCGTGATTACTCTGCTGGATTCGCTGAGGTTGTGGGCGAAGTTAATTCTGCTGACGCGGCTCAAACCGGGCGCCGCCAGGGAGGCCGCATGAACGCGCCCCGCCGCCGTTTCAGGCGTCACAGCGACATGATCCACCCGGCCGCGCCAGGGGCTTTGCCGCCGAACGCGCTTTGGCACAGCGTACGGATTGCGCTGGCCGAACTCCGTACGGCCGGCGCACAGGCGCTGGCCGAGATACGGCGGGTGAACCGCACCGGCGCCGCGCCGGAGCTGCTGGCCGCCTGCCCCGCGGCGAGCGCGTGCGTCTGGTCAAGGCCGCGCTCGCCGAACGTCACAGCCACGGGCCTACCCGCTGCTGTTGAGTCAACCCGCGTTATTGGATAGCGACTCGCGAATGACCTTTGCGCCGCGACCGCCGTATCGCAACTTCTGACGATGTGAATAGCTATACCCACTTGGCCACGCCGGCACTTGGCGGCGTGCCGCGGCGGGCTGAGCGTTATGCTTGATTTGCGCGCGCTCTAATGATCCCGCGCGGGCGCCAATTAGAAAAGCCATTGTCTGCGTAGTGGTTTGCGCGATCACCTGCGAGTTACGCGGCGTGAACCCGCGGATATAAGTACTTTTAGGTAAACTTCCAGGCGGTTTTACCAAGGCAACTAAGTGATATTTCGGTTGGGCTATTCAGGGCCGTTGGTTAGCCTCGCTTTTGTCCGGTTCGCAAGATTTTCGCCCACGCCGGCACGCACGAAACAAGCGACGCAAAAAGGAAACGCCTTGGAAAACCAAATCCATAATCAAGTTCGAGCGCAGCCGCGGAATGCGTCCTGCGGCGTACCGCAATGGAGCCAGGGAATCCACTTTGAAGCGCTCGCCAATTTGGCCCACGAATTGCGCACGCCCATCCAGGTATTGCTCGGCTATATCGATATCTTGCGCGACGAATGGAGCAGGGAACTTTCCAGCGAACCACGCGAAATTGTCGAACGCATGAACACCAATGTGCATGACCTCGCCCAAACTATCGAGAACATGATGCAGTTCGTGCTAACGGAGGCCAACGCCACGGCACTGGTTGACGAGGACATCACGATCCGCGGCCTCATAGCCGAAATAGCTCCGTACCTTGACGCCGCCAATCAGAAAAAAGGACTCGCGCTGCATTTTGACCTGGGCCGCGCTCCCGAGAAGATACGCGCATCGCGCCGTGCGCTACGCTCGACGCTGCTCAACCTTGCACTCAACGCGATCAAATTCACCGAAGCGGGCGGCGTTACGATTGCAATTCGATGGGTAGCGATTAATGGCAAGGAAGCGGTCGAATTCGAGGTGAGCGATACGGGACCGGGCATCAGTCCGGGGCTGATTGATCGGGCCATTGAGCCCTTTGCGCAGCTTTCGAATACCAGCGCGCGGCGTTATCGCGGCCTGGGGCTCGGTCTCGCGGTAGTGCAACGCAACGTCATGTTGCTGGGCGGCGAATTCGAGTTATGTTCCACCTCGAGTCGGGGATCGAACTTCGTCGTCCGCGTTCCAATGCGCGCGGTCGAGCCGGAACCAACGGTAAGAGCCTCCACGCGCAAATCGGCGACGCCCATGCCGGGCGGAGTTCCCGCCCCCTCAAAGCCCGCCAACAGCTTTCGCCCCTGAGAGCGTCGCGGAGCGGCAGTCGATTCGCGCGCCCAAACGCGCCGCCGCTCCTCTTCCGCGCGGCCGGGGGGTAGCCGGGGTTAATTGCGCAAGCAAAGTTGGATAGGCCGGGGCGCTAGCGATAATGACGCATCAGACCGACTACCACGCCGCGAATCGTTAAATCCTCCTCGCTGACGAAGATCGGTTCCATGGCCGGGTTCGCGGGCTGAAGCCGCACGCGGCCGCCCTGTTCGGGATAGTACTTCTTTACGGTCGCCTCGCCGCCGATCAAAGCGACCACCGTTTCGCCCGAATTGGCACT
>JBOHWJ010000328.1:0-7637 GCA_050736495.1 Binataceae bacterium (SeqCode)
GGACATGGACTCTCACCTTCTAACGCGTCGAAAGGCCAGCAGCGCGCGACAGGCCACGCAGCTTTGGAACATCGCACGGGTGGTAGGAGACAATGGCTACTTTATTTGACGTGCCGGCATTTTCCACTAACGAAGTATATGAGATTCAACAGACCGACCCGGTCGAAGGGGCGGCGGCCGGGGCGGCCTTCGACGGAATCGGCATCAGCAACCAACCTCATCAACAACTCGCCAATCGCACCGCCTTGCTCAAGCAGCGCCAAGACTCGAATATCGGAAGCATTGGAGTACTTCAGGCGTTTATGGCAGGGTTCACGGGATCACTGCAAACCAACGGCTATCTGAAGCTCCCGATTGCGGATATCGCCCGCGGAGCGGTCGTGATGATCATGCAGTGGGGGTTTTATTCGTTGCCGAGCGCATCGATAGGCAATGATACACAGTATTCGCTGTTATGGCCACTGGCGTTTCCGAACGGGATTTTGGTTCCACCACTCGCGACGAATTACTATGTGAGCACCGGCGGCATGAACACGGTGGCGTCGGTCGTGTCCTATTCGCGAACTGGCGCGACCTTCGTACTCGACGTTCCAGGAGCGCTTCATTCCGAAGGTGCGGCTGGCCCGGAAGTGACCAACGGCTTCTCATGGCTGGCGATCGGATTCTGACTATGCGGATTAAGTACGTGATTAAGATTCTTGACGTAGCTCCGTGGGGTGAGCGAGTCCGCGAGCCGTCGGCCTGGATTCGTCTCGGCTGCCTGGCGCTTTTTATCCTCATGATCGGAGGGACCGCGCGCGCGCAATACGTGCCGATTCCGGACTACACTGGTATTAGCGCCGGCCGGCAGTTTCGCGGTGATATCAACAATCATCTGTCCGGCGTCACGCCGATCGCGCCTCGTATGGTTAGTCTGCCGTTTGCGTCGCTGCCCTCCGAACAGGATGGGCAGGAGTACTACTGCAAGGACTGCGCAGCAGCCACGCCATGCCTGGGTGGTGGAAACGGCGCATTGGCAATTGGACAAGGTGGTCAATGGTCGTGTACCGCCGGTGGCTCAGGGCTGCCGGCCGGCGCGTCAGCGGGAAATCTTCTGCTGCAAGGCGGAACAGGCGTGACCTGGGGTAATTTGTCGGGCGACGTATCCAATTCAGCCAGCAGCCCCGGCCAAATCGCCGTCAACACGGTACTCGGTGGCAAATCACCGCTGTATTCCGGCCAACTGGGGGCGCACCTTGCGGTGACGGCGGGCGGGATCGCGGTGCGCTCCACCTCAAGCGTTAACAGCAGTGGTACCTCGCAGGCGATCAACGCTCCCGCCGGACTTGCCAACAATGATGTCGAAGCCGCATGTCTCGCATGGTCAAATAGCGGCGGCTCGCCGCCAACTTCAATCCTGCCGCCGACGGGATGGGCGGCGATTGGCGTGCTTCAGTCCCTGGGCGGATTTAATCAAGGCGCGACGCAATGCTTCGATCATGTCGTCACGAACGCCAGCGGCGAGCCATCAACCTACACATGGAGTTGGACCAACGGCAACAACATCCTCGGCGGTATCGCCGATCTGACCGGTGTTAATAACGCAACGCCGGTGGACGGCAACAGCGGCGGTACGGCAACGGCACCGGATTCGGCTGACGCCCCCGTTACGGTGTCCGCGCTAACCGTAAACGCACAGAACGATTTTGTAATCGCGATTGCGGGATCGAAAGGTGGATCGTCAACGATTTCACCGCAGGTGCCCGGCGCGGTGGCGCGCATTGATCAAACCGGTTCGAGTGGCACGTTAGTCTATTCGTTCAATGCGCCGGTTGCCGGAACTATTCCGTCGTATGTGGTCAATTACGGCGGTAACGTCCCAGGTGGTGGAACGGTGTCGCAGGTGGCGCTCATTCCCGCCGCGACCACGACCAACGTGGCGATGCTTAATGCGAGCCCCGCCGCGCCGTCCGCACTGGTCGCGTCCGGTACGTTTCCGTACTCGACCGCCAATGATCCATTGACTGGGTACAGTGTGAATGGCTACTACAACGTCGTCTCATATGGCGCCGATCCCACCGGCGCGAGTGATTCCACCGCTGGCATCCAGGCGGCGGAAACGGCGGCATGCGCGGCGGCCAATCTTGGCGGCGCGAAGCCGACCGTGTTTTTCCCGGTCGGCACCTATAAGATATCGAGCGGTCCCGTCGTGGATAACTGCGCTTCGTCATTGACCTTTGCGGGTGCTCCCGGCGCGGTCTTAAGCGGCGCATTGACCGGCGCTCATTTAGCGGCCCCGCTGCTCCTGTTTTACCCGTCCACGATGCTGGCCAATCTCGGCGCGATTACGGCGGCGCCGCTGGCGGGGGCCGGTGCGAATCTGTCATTCAACTTTCCGTCGCCCAACGGCGGTCACCAGGTCTACTGGAATCTCAGCGACGTGATGGATGGCATCTCGGCCAATCCGCTCAATGGCCTGGCGGCGTTCGACGTGGAGTTCTTTTTTAATCCGTCCTTCGCGCGTTCGTCCGACGAGAGCTATACGATTTGGGCGAGTTCCGGTTGCGACGTATGCGAGCCTCTTTCCAGTCCCACTACTGGCCCCGATGCGGGCGCGGGCACCATTCTGCTGAATGGCGTCGGCGGTAGCAACACTCTCAGCGGCGAACTCAAGATTGGCGGTAGCTTCTTCACCTTCGGCGGCACCGCCAACGTCGCGGTCAACACTACTCACTTTGCCGAACTGAGCTATGACGGCGCGAATATCCGCCTGATGCTGGACGGCAACTTGATCGCCGACACGGCGGCGACCGGCACGCTGACGCAGCGCGTCGATGAGACCGAGATTCTCGGCGGCCACAATAGTAATGGCTGGCCCGACGACGGCGCCTCGACCGAGCAATACACCGGCGAGTTGTTCTCCTTTCAAATCTCCAAAGCCGCGCGCAGCACCTGCGGCGGTTCGACCACGATCGGCGCAACCTGTTACACCACGCCGACGGCCGCGCTGGCGGGCGACGGTAATTCACTGCTGCTGGTCAACGGCGATGGGTTCAATTCAACTTACGATCTGATGGGCGTCGATTATCTGAACGGAAGTAACCGTCCGACCAGCGTGTCGCTAGTCGCGCGCGGCGGCTCCAACATTACGCAGGGCGCGCCTCCGACAATCCGCGATGTGGGGCTGGCCAACGCGGCGGAGGGCTTCATGGTAATTGCCGAACCGCAGTGGAAAGCCGAAGACCTGAACATCTCCAGTATGAGCCACGCGGGGATTATCGCCTACAGCAATGCCTATTCGGCGGAAACTCAGAATATCTCGATGAGCTTGCCCGGCGTGGTTGGCGTGGAGAATGATTTGGTCAGTTCCGAGGTCAACTACAATTTGCAAATCACCGGTGCTTACTATGCCGCCACCAACCCTGAGAAGATTGACAAGTTGATCTGGACGCCTTCTTCAAACGGCATCGCGGGCGTGGTCTGGCACGACCAGACCGCCGTGCCGTCAATCTGCGTCGATTGTTTGATGGATGTGGAGTCGGGTGGTTTGGGGGTTCCCTACAAGATAATTGGCGTCTCCGGCGCGTCGGCTCAAATCATCGGCGGCAACATGCAGACCAACAGCGGCAATAATGTCGAAGGCATGGACATCTACGGCAGCCCGGCGATCACGCTTGTCGGCACCACCTGGACCGGCGGCGGATCGACGGCGGCGGTGCTGAATTTCGAGAGCGGTTCCAGCGGGGCGCGCGTGGTGTGGGACAACCCCAACGTCAATAGCGCGCCGTGGACGCGCGCCTCGGCGATTCCGCTCTCCAACCAGATGTCGCAGGTATCTGTCATCACCGGCGCGGGCGTCGTCAACCCATGCTCCGGCACGGTTGCGCTAACGTCGGGATCGCCGAGCACGGCGACCGTTACCAATGCGTGCGTGACGACGCGCTGCCAGTGCAGCGATCAGACCAGTGCGAGTGCGATCAAATGCGCGCCGACGGCCGGGACTTCGCTGGCGCTTACGGGGCCGAATACCGTCACCGACACGATCGCATGGAGTTGCGAGTAACATGCGAGGCGCGAACGGAATAGCTTGCGACCGGCAGTGGGAGAACGCCGCGACTGCGCAGTGTCGCCAGCCCGCCCGCCACGCCAGCGACCATGACCGTCTTTCGCTATCGCTTGATCCAGTATCTTCCGACGCAGTCTATGCGGTGCAGCATGATGGGCGAGGTGAGCCTGGCAACGAACTTATCGACAGCTTTGCGGCATCCGGCGAACGCGCCGTAGTCATCTATTACGATGATGCCGTTCGCAGCTACATGGTCATAAAGGTATTCGAGACATACCTTGGTTGACTCGTACAGGTCTCCGTCCAGCCTCAACAGAGCGATGGGCCCAAGTGCATCAGCCTCTTGCGGTAAAGTGTCCTGAAAGTAGCCAATATGTTGACGGAGTAAAGCTTGGGGATAGCCGATCTGATTCAGTATCAGATGCTTGCTGGTGTCGGGCGAGCAATGCGGCTGTGTGTTCCACATCTCAACTAACTGCTTCACGGTCGCGCCGTCCTCATCGGTGGCCGGCAGGGCGCCGTCGAAGCAATCAAACAAATCCAGCGGGCGCTGCGCCGTCTTGGAGGACGCCATGTGGGCGAGTGCCATCATGGCGCTCGCGCCTCCAGCGCGGACACCGCATTCGACCATTGAGCCAGAAATACGATGAGCATCGAGCCATCGCACCTGCAACCATAACGAAGCAAGCCGATCGAAGGACAGCAGTGTGAACGGAGCGACGACGCGTGTCGCCGCTTTTATCGCGATTTCGTCATCGTAGCCCAGCGCGTAGTCGAGGTCGTCAAGTTGGACAGTACGAAAGGAGGAGGGTCGCCAGCCGCGCCACGCCGCCCACGGATAGATTACCTTGCGCTCGAAGGCGTGCAGTCCCTGGCGCGCGATTTGACGCAATAGCATGCGAGTTCCTGGCTTACTCATTCGCTCCGGCACGGGCGAAGGTTGGGGTCGGGGATCGGCGCGTGTCGAGTGGGCGCTCGAGGCGCGCGACATCGGAGGCCGCCCGCCTGAGGCATTCCCCGTTCAGCCAGCGGATCGTCGGACAGTGCCTCAGGTCGAATCTGATCCGGAATTTCCATTATGTTCGGATGCAGACAGCAATTACATATGGCGGTTTCCTGTTGCAAGCCTCGAAGCCTGTTGAATCAGCCCCAAGCGCCGTAGCTGGCCGGGAATTGCGGTCGGCGCGGGCTGCGAACGCGATCGGGTGGTGGCGCTTCAGGATTTGCCGGGCACACTGGCGGATCGACCAGTCGCGGGGTCCCGCGCGGAACTGGAAGCGGACTTGCCCGCTCTTGACTCGACCGCGTTGAAGGTAACGACGCCGGCGGCAATTGCCGCCGCTCCGGCAGCCGCCGCCGCCGGATTTACGGTTTGGTCGACCGTCTCCGGCTGCGATTCCGCGCAAACGCCGGGCGCACCCGCGGTCACACTTCCGCTCGCCGACGCATGGCCATCGTCAACGGCGGATGGAAGGCCACCGGGAGCGAACGCGACGGCGCTTCGCGTCAGTTCGGCTTCAGCGCGCGAATCGGCGGCCTGGATGGTAGGCGTGCCTTGGGACACCAGCTTCAGCCCGGGCTCACGCTTGATGGCGTCGACCAGCCGCCGCGAGATCTCGTCTTCGGTTTGCACTGCCGCCGCCAACTGCACCGGATAACGAATGATAATCTCGATTCCCGCTTCGCCGAGCTGCAGGCGGCTTTGCGGGCGCGGCGTTTCCGCGCGCACGTTGAGATCGCGTTCCATATTGTGGAACTGGCGCTGGACCGCTTCGCGGTAGCGGGCGAAGACCTGGTTGACCACTTCGCCCAGGCGTTTTTCCGCCAGCCGGTAATCGCAATCCGGTGCGAGCGTCAGGCGCAACTCGTTCCATGTGAAGCTCGTTCCCGGGACCTGTTTGAAAAAGCTGGCGTTGGGCTGGAATACCACCGAATTGGGAAACACGACGATGCGGCCGGTGGGCTGGCGGCCGCTCAATTCCTTGGACAGCTCCATCAGCGTCATTTTGAAAAACCCGATCTCCAGAACATCACCATTGACGCCGGAAATCTGTACACGGTCACCAACTTGGATGCCGAAGCGGCCGGCCACGTAAAAATAGCCGGCCAGCGACATGATAACGTTCTGCAGAGCGAGCGCGATGCCCGCGGCCGCAAAACCCATCACGGTCGCAAACGATCCCAGTTCGTTCGCGAAGTCAAAGATAACGATCAGCGCGATGATGACGATGACGGTCAGCCGCCGCAAGGTCAGCAGTTGGTGGCGGCGCTGAAGATCCTGCACATAGCGGAAGGTCAGCTCGCGCCATACGATAGCGCCGGCGAAAACCAACACGAGCAGGAACGCGAGCCCGCCCAGGCGCAGCGCCAGCGCATGCAGTTCCTCGTTGAACCGCTGATGTGTCTGGTCGCGCCAGCGCTCGAGGCTCGACGCGTAAACGTTCAGGATCACCATTTGCTTGGATAGCGGGAGGAGCGCGGCGACGATGAGCTTATGGCGCGCGGTCAGCTTCTCGAATTCGTCCTTGCTCCGTCGTATCGCGGCGAGATCGCTCGAAGCGGCTTGGGCCGCGAGTTGCGTTCCTTGCCGATTGACCTGGCGGACTTCGTCGATGAGCGGAGCGCGCAATCTATCGACCGCGGCGAAAAGCGAGTTGGTGGCGTCAATCTGATCGCTGATGGTTTGTGCCTTGCGCTGGAGCGCCAACAAATACTCGACGCGGGGAAGGATACCCGAAGGCTCCGCCACGGACTGCGCCTGAGCCGAGGCTGCCGGTGGCTGGACTTTGCTCTGCCCGCCGATGGCCTCCGGAACCGAGCGTTGGAGTTCGTAAATCTGCGCTGTCAGTCCCGCGCCGGCGACACCGGTGGAAGCTCGGTCGCTCTGGAATTCGACCATCGCACCGAGCGCATCGGAGCGCGACTGTGCCAATTCGAGTTCGCCCTGGGTGCCGACGATCCGCTGGTTTATCTGATCGCGAGTCTTGCGGTCGCGCGTATGCGCCAGTTGCTGTTGCATGGACTTGAGCTTGGCGTTGTTGGCGTCAACCTCGGCCTCTGCGTGAGCGTGCGCCGCGATAAGCCCGCTGAGGCTCGAAACAGCCGCTGAGTCGGTTGCTATCGCGGCGGGGGCGCCCTGAGATGGCTTGCCGGCCTCGTGCGATTTTGCCGCGCTTTCCTCGTCGCCCGTTACGCCGCTCGCCTTTAGCAGGGCCGCTTGCGCGCGAGCGTAATCGAAAGCGAGACTCAACGCCTCGCGCGCCATTTGACGATCGTCTGCGACGAAAAGTACCTCCGCCGGCTCCTGTGCAAGGCGCGCCTGGGCGTCGAGACGACGGTACCAACTGATGGCCTGACCGAGGTAGGCGATGACGGAGTGCGGGCCGACCTTGACGCCCGCCGATGCGGCCACGGTAGTCGACTTCGGCCCAGATGCCGAAGCAGCCGCCTTATCCGAGTTGACCGGGCCGACCGACACCATGGTAGTCGCGCGCGATGACGCCGCCAGCGCCCGGATGGAAACGGAGTCGGCGGGTGTCGCCGACGTCCCGCGCTTGGCGATTGTTCGCGCCGCCGGCGGCGAGCCCTGAGC
>JBOHWJ010000329.1:0-13688 GCA_050736495.1 Binataceae bacterium (SeqCode)
CCCGGAGAGTGTGACTAGGCCGTCATCGCTCGAGACATGGATATCGGCGCCGTGTGTTGCCTTATTGTCGTGCAGCGCAGTAATTACGCGGGCGTCGAGCGTTGCGTCCTTAACCTTGGCCTTGGCGCTATCGTAGACATGCTTCGCGCTGTCGGTGGCCCGATGAGCGCCGTCTTTAACGTCCTGCGCGACATCGTTTGTCGCGCTACGGGTCGTGCCGGCAGCGGTGGCCGACAATTCAGTCGCCGAGCTGTCCGAAGCCGGTGTCCCGGCCGAAGCGGCAGGGGCGGAATCGTTGGAAGGCGCAGTGATAGTGGTTTGCGCGAAGGCGATGGGCGTCAAGGCGAGCGCGGCCGCGAGAGCGGGAATTCCAATAAACAAAAAGCCTTTACTTGTCATAAGGCAAGCTCCGATTGAAATGAAGTCTCCGATTGGACGGTGCGAGTACCCTTGTAAGTCAAAAAATTCGCGGGTCCATACTTCTACGCCGAAAAACCGCGTAGCAGAGAATTTCAGGAACAACCGGTTGAACGAGCAGTTTCCATGCCATCGGCAATTGGGCAAGCAAAACGCACGGTGTGGCTTAGAAGATGGTCAGAATTCGCTAAGTTCTCGCGCGCATTCTTGCAGCCTACGGTGCCTGATTCGAACCTATTTACCGGATCGATGAGGAAAGCCGCGGCAAGCCAAGGCGGACTCGCCTTCGTCGCACCCCCTCGCGAATACTGCGAATGCACGCCGAATACGATGAGAGTAGACGCATCGCGCGGCGCACCCGCTACATGGGGAAGGCCAGGCCCTACACACTGTCCCCGACAATGGTTAGACTCGCCGCAAGCCGGCCCTTTGCAACTAACGATCGCGCATTCACATTAAGGGGCGGTTCTGAAAGAAAGAACTGATGAGGACTTCGTGGGCATCGTTTGAACAGGAGACGCTTGAGAATCTGCGCGCGTTGGTGCGCCTGGACACGACCAATCCGCCCGGCAACGAGCGTATCGCAGCCGACTATCTCGCCGCCGCCCTTCGCCGCGAGGGCATCGAATCAACGATCATCGAGAGCGCCTCGACCCGCGCGAACCTGACCGCGCGCCTTGACGGCCGCTACCCCTCCATGGGGGCGCTGATGCTGTCGTCGCATACCGACGTGGTGCCGGTCGAGGCCGCGCGCTGGACGCGCGCCCCGTTTGGCGCCGAAATCGCGGACGGCTGCGTTTGGGGCCGCGGCACGATTGATATGAAGTCCAAATGCGCGATGGACCTCGGATTGATGCTCGCGTTGAAGCGCGCAGGCGCGCTGCCGGAGCGCACGTTACTGATGGTGGCGGTCGCCGACGAGGAAGCCGGATCCGAACTGGGCGCCCGCTTTCTGGTCGAGCACCATCCCGAACTCGTGCGCGCGGCCTACGTGCTCAACGAGACCGGCGGTTTCACGCTCTTCATGGGCGAGCGCCGCTTCTATCCAATCCAGGTGGCCGAGAAGGGCTTCGTCACTGTGCGGATGACGGTCATGGCCGCACCGGGCCATGGCTCGATGCCGCGCGCGGATACCGCGATTGCGTGGATGGCCGACTTGATCACGCGCATCACGCGCACGCCGATGCGTCGGCGGGTGACGCCGTTGATCCGTGAAACGCTGGCCGAACTTGGAATTCCCGCGGATAAGGCGCCGCCGCTGTTCCGTCCGATGATGGCGAACACGGTGACGCCGACCATCCTGCGCGCCGGCTATAAGGACAACGTGATTCCGGGCGAAGCCTCCGTAATTCTGGATGGGCGCACGCTGCCGGGTGAGGACGAACGCGGATTCCTGCGCGAATTGCGCGAAATCGTGGGGCCGGAGCCTGCGCTCGAAGTGCTCAAGAGCGCGCCGCCGGCCGAGGCCAGCGCCGATACCTCCCTGTTCAGGCTCATCAAGTCGCGCGTCGAGGCGGCCGACCCCGGCGCCCGTGCCATCCCGTGGATGCTGCCTGGCGCGACCGACAGCAAGTTCTACGCGCAGCTTGGAGCGATTTGCTATGGGTTTTCGCCCGTACGGCTAGACCCGCTGATGCCGTTTGGATCGCTCTATCATGGCAACGACGAGCGCATGCCAATCGAGGGCCTGCTATGGGGACTGCGCCTCTATGCCGACGTGGTGCTTAAATTCCTGGGGCTGAAGATGGAAGATATCTTCGAGTGAGCGCGCCTGGACCGCGCATCACATCCCGGGAACCGGGCTGTTGCCGATGTTGGCGGTCATGCCGGCGGGACCGCCCTGCGGCGTAAAAGTAACCAGCAGGCGAGCGGGATCTTCGAGCGGCACGATCGCGAAGCGTTCGACCGGGGTGGTATTGACTGTGACCTTGGTGCCGCCGGGCTGCTGCTCGATGTTACAATCACGGAAAATCGAGCGGTCGAATACCAGGTGATGCTGCACACTCGAGCTCGCCGTCACGCCCTTCAAAAATACAGTCAGGGTCGAGTGACCGTCGCCATTTTGCAGATGCTGGTCGTAGTTGGCCGGTCCACTCAAGTCGAAAATGACCGACATCGGCGGGTTCGATGAAGACAACCGAACCGTGCGCAAGGTCGCGGCTCCGGGATTCTTCTGCACTATCTTTGGCTTGCGCCCGGTCTGATCCAGGAGCGGGAGACCGTCGGAACCGTACTGGGTGGCGCCGGGATTGGCCACCGCCAGATCCGCCAGGTTCTCATGTACCGACACCTCGCTCTGGTCCTGATCCGCCTGGTCTGGGTTGAAGCCGCTCTCCGCGAGCACCAGTTTCAGCGGGTCTTCCTCGGTGCCGACCGGCTGGTTGAGCCGCTTGAGTTCGGCGTCCGCGTAACGGCCGTACGGGGTCTTCGGGTAATGGTCTTTGAGTGCGGCAAAAGCCTGCGCCGCCGAATATTTCTTGCCTTGCTTCTCGAGCGTCAGCCCGAGTTGATAGAGGGCTTCGGGCGCGATCGGCGTATCCGGATAGACTGCCAGCAGTTCCGCCATGCGCGATTCCGAGGCCTTGAAATTGGCCCGTTTGTAATAAAAGTCACCAACCAAGTACTCGTGCCGCGCGAGCACCTCGTGGCAAATCTCGATCTGTTCCTTGGAAAGGGCGGCAAAGTCGCTCTCGGGGAAGCGCCGTTCCAACGCTTCGAACTCCTTGAGTGCGAGTTCGGTATGCGTCTGGTCCTGATCGGGCCGGCCGACCTGCGCGAAATTCGCCATCGCGAGGTAGTAGGAAGCGAGCGCGATCTTCTTGCTGGTTGGATGCATGCGCTGGAAGTCGCCGAGTGAGCCAATCGCCTCCGCGTAGTCATGCATATTGTAATAGGAGAGGCCGATTTTGAGCTCGGCCTCCTCAGCATACGGACTAAAGGGGTACTGGTCGATCAGCTTCTGGTAGTCGTCGATAGCCGGATGGTAGAAATGCTGCGAGTATTCCTCGGTTGCCTGCGCGTAATAGTTTTCTCCGCTGGGAGGCTTGCGCAAACTGCATCCGACGATGCCGGTCAGCAGGGCGCACACCACCGCTATCGCGACGACATGCTTCATAGGAACGATGGTAGATTATTGATTGAAGACGATGAAGGCAAGCCAGATCGGCACGCGCATATAGCGGCGGACGCCCATATCGATAACGATCGTTGCGCCAGCGCGCGATCGTTACGCCGGATGTCGCTGTTGACAGCTAATTCGCTCAAGGCGCCACGTCTAAACTGACCGCCACGAAGGTTCCAGCGTAAACCGGCCGCCCCTCGGCGATGAACTTTCGCGCGAAGCCAGTTTGGGTCGCACCCGCTACCGCCGTCGCCGTCGGTTCGCGCCGGAAGCCTCCCCCCTCCAGCATCGCGAAGATTTGCGCGGCGTATACGCAAACGTCGGTAGCGACGTAAAGCGGCGCATCGGCCTTTAACGTCCGTCCGAGACTGGCGACGAAATGCGACGTGAATAGCCGATGCTTGGCCTGGCGTTCCTTTGGCCACGGGTCGGGAAAATAGATGTGGCAGGCGCTGACGCTCGCCTCCGGCAGCATCAGGTTGACCAGCGTGCGCGCATCCATGCGTAGCACGCGCAAGTTAGTGAGCCCGGCACGTCCGCCGCGTACCGCCATCATCCGCGCGACCGAGGCGGCCAGTTCGACCGCGATAAAGTTGCGCTCAGGCATCGCGGCGGCGCGTGCTATGATGAAGTCGCCACGACCTGCGCCAAGCTCGACTTCCAGTGGCGCCTCGCACTCGAACAAAGTTGACGGATCGACCGTGAAGAGCGGACCCTCGCCGGCGACCATCACGCGCTCGGCGGCCGCGCGCGCGTCGTTCTTGCGCCAGAGGCGCCCCGCTTTTCGCATCCGTGCCATCGGTCCGTCAGTGTAGCGGTCCGCCGCCCCGGACGCTTCTGATTCGCGCCCGACGCTCGGGTCTTAACGGCTTGTCCCCTTGGTGAGAGCCGAACCTTCTTGCTTCGTGCGCTCATCGAGTCGGAGGAAATTTCATCCAGGTTTCGATCCACGCTATAAATCACTCACATGCGGCAACACGTCCTTGCCAAAGCGCTCAAGCGATTTCATCACCTTTTCGTGAGCCATCCCGCCAAAGTTCACCTCGAACAGCATGTAGGTGAGTCCGAGTCCCTGCTTGATGTTCTTGATGCGCTGGATACACCGGGCTGGGCTGCCGAAAACGAAACAGTCGCCCCGGTCCATCACCTCGTAGTTCAGGTTGGCAAAAATCTCCCCCAGCCCTTTGCCATAGGCTTTGTAGTCTGCTGACTGCCATGGTTTGTCCAGGGCGATAAAGAACTTGAGGTAGCGATCCAGTTCGGGACCCGCCTCCTGGCGTGCCCGCACGTCGTCTTCCGCCACGTACAGATGGTAGGTCCCCTGTATTTCTCTGCGAGTGGGATCGTGTCCATTCTCCACCAGAGCTCTGCGGTAAAGTTCAACGCGCTCGCGAAGCGGATCAAAGCTAGGATACGCAAAAGGCACCAACATGATGTGATAGTTCCGCTGGCCCGTCCAGATAAACGATTCGGGCGAGGCAACAGCCGCCGCCCAGATCGGAGGGTGAGGCTGTTGTACCGGCTTGGGCAAGGTCTTGAGGTGATCAACCTTGAAGTGTTTGCCGTTGTAAGTCACTTCCTCCCGAGTCCACGCTTGCAGTATCACCTCCAAGGCTTCGTGATAGCGGCCCTGACTCTCGTCGGCGTTAATTCCGAAGAGATCATATTCGTCGCGCAGGATGCCGCGACCGATGCCGAAATCGAGCCGGCCCTCGCTTAGTACGTCGAGCATGGCGTACTCTTCCGCAGTCTTTACCGGGTTGGTCAACGGCAGCAGTGTGACTCCGGTACCGAAGCGAATGCGCCTGGTCTTCTGTGCCACGGCTGCGGCAAAGATCGGTGGTGAGGGAAAGGCATATCCTCCGACGTAGTGCTCGGCGAACCAGATGCCGTCGAAGCCGAGCTCTTCACAGAGCTGGATCTGCTCGATCATCTCTCCGTAGTAGTGGCTCGAGGACTTATGCCGCCCAGGGTAGTAGTCAGGAATATATAAAATGCCGAATTTCATCGACTTCCCCATACAGTTTTCTTAGCGCTAAGTTGTTGGGCGGACGCTCTCCGGCTTTGACGACGCCGGCAGTGCTGAAACCGGTGCAACCGAGACCATACCCCCATGAGTCGGGTCGATTCCACTAAATCCGAGAGGGTCAAGCGGCGGGCGCTTTTCGTAGCGAGCGACGATCAGTCCTTGCGCTTCAGGAGTTCGTCGACGCGGTCGACGAGTGGCTGCAGATTCGTCGCGTCAACCAACGCGCTCGCCATCCGCACCGGATCGCCGAAAAAGAACCGCTCGTAAAGCGTCTGGCGTCCCGCGAAGCTGCTGCCGCAGGCGTCCCACGCCAGCCGGTAGAGCGCGACACGATCGCGCGCGAGCGCGCCGGCGCTGGCGAAATAACGTTCGAGGTGGGGCCCCAGTTCGCTCTGGAAATCCCGCTCGGACGGGGTCGCCATCAGGCTCGATGACGAATTGAGCTGGATAATCTCGACCAGGCGCGGATAGACGCGTGGGAAAAGATTGCGTGCGACGTCGAGCGGCGGACGCGCCGGCATGAACTGGCCCCATTTATCGGCCGCGGCGTCGGCCTCGGCCGCACGCAGGCAGGCGCGCATGGTTTCGGTCGCGATGATCATTTCGGCCAGGCGCTCGCGCACATGCGGCAGGCTCATAGCGTCGCTCACCTGAGCGATTTTCGCCGCCAGCCCCAGCATGAACTCGCTCTTGACCGCGTCCTTGACCACCACCTGATGCATCATATTGACGACGGCGTTGGTGTCGCCGTAAAGCGCGTTGCAGCGCGCGACGTCACCGCACAGAAATATGCGCTCCCACGGTATCCGGACGTTATTGAAGATGACGACGCAGTCCATTTCCTCGAAGCGTGAGGCTAGCGGCGCGTCGAAATGGGAGAGGCCGGGATCGAACGAATCGCGGCAAATGAACTTGAGCCCCGGCGCATTGCATGGCACCGCGAAGGCGAGCGCAAAGGGCACCGCCGCCAGTTCTTCCTTGAGCACCGTCGAGGGAAAGACCAGCAACTCTTCCGAGAGCGGGCCGAGCGTCGCCAGCATGCGGCAGCCGCTGACGACGATATCTTCGGCGGTGCGCTCGACCAGCCTGAGCGCCAGGTCGGCGTCGGCCTGGCCAGCCCATCCGGCGGCGCGGCTGGCCTTGGGATTGAGCAGCGTATGGGTCGCGCACCAGTCATGGGCGCGCGCCTGGCGATAGTAGTTGACGATATTCTCACCGAAGCGTCGGTCGCTCGCGGCGAAAAATTCATGCGCGCCGGCCATCGCGGCGATACTCGCGTTCAAATAGTCGGGCGAACGGCCGATCATGCCGTTGCTGTATTCCGCCCAGCGGCGGAACATCTGTGTACGTTTGCGCACGTCCTCGGCGTTCCTGGGTTGGATGAAGGACAAGCCCGCGCGGTCACCGTCCTCGGTGCGATAGGTCATCGCCGCGGGATGCTCCATCTGGAGATCGTAGAGCGAGGCCACCGCGCGCGCGCAATGGACGAACGCCGCATGTGTGGTCGGGTCGGCGACGCGCTCGCCGCCGATCCAGGTCTCGGCCTTGA
The DNA here is from genome assembly GCA_050736495.1 of Binataceae bacterium (SeqCode). Taxonomy (GTDB): domain Bacteria; phylum Desulfobacterota; class Binatia; order Binatales; family Binataceae; genus JBOHWJ01. Next base: position 7,117 of record JBOHWJ010000329.1, read on the forward strand.
GCTTGCGCAAGGCACTCAGATAATTGTTGCCGGAGCGCGCACCCATCAATACATCTCCTGCCAAGCCGGCCGCCGCTCGCTGATCAGGTCAGCGATATTTCCTGTACCATGTACGGTGGCCGTATCGCGAGAATTTCCTGAACGAGCCTCACTCTGAAATCTCCTTGCCGGCTGTCGGCTCGTGAGTCTCGACCAATCCCGCTTGCATCGCGCCCGCGCAGGAAAAGGACGAGAACGATGGCCATGACGCCTCAGGCGCTTACAAGCGTTGCCCCGCTTTCGCGCGGCGGCGCGAAGAAGAAAATTGCCTGCCCAGTGCCGAGCGCGGCTTCGTAACGTCCGAACTGTTCGCCGCGCCAGCTCCACGAAGCGCCACTCATCGCGCCCGCCAGCATCAGGTAGTGCGAGAAGCGGCCCTCGGGTGAGCACTGCGCGCGATATTCGGCGGCGGCATGCAACACCTGGTCGTGGCGGCCGGCGCGCAACCATTCCATGATGCGCTCGTCATAGAGCCGGTTGGTGAGCGTGGCGATGTCTTCGGGCGAGGCCGAGGCGCGCTCGCGCGCATGGTCGTAGTCCCAGAACTTGTGCGAGAGGCCGCCGGCGCCGATCAGCACGACACGCCGGTTGCTTGCGCGTATCGCCTCGGCCAGCGCCGCGCCGAAGGCAAGGTCGTTATGAATCTCGGCGGTCTGGCACACGCCGATCGAAACCACGCGCCGGCGCGCGTCCGGATTGAAGTACGACATCACGTTGAGCGTTGGGTAATGCACCGGCATGCTGCGATACGAGGTCGCGAGCGCGTGAATCCCGCGGCCCGTGGCGGCCTTGGCGATCGCGCGCGCGAGTTCGGCGTCACCCGGATAATCGTAGGGCATCTCGTGGATCATCTCGGGCAGTTCCTCGGAAGTATAGACGCCCTTGAGCCGCTCATGCGCGTTGATGACGTAGTCGAGGGTGGTGAACCAGTGGGTGTCGAACAGCACGAAAGTGTCGAACTCGAGATCGCGCAGGCGTTTGCGTTCGAGCTCCTCCATCGCCTGGTAAAAGGTCGTAACGTTTTTGCCCATGTAAGCTTTGCGCGCCTCAGGATCCTTGATCATCAGGCGTGGCACGTGGGTGGTGAAAATCGCGGCGGCCACTTCACCCATTGCGTTGTTCCTCCGGACACGTCATGCCGCGACAGTTTCGGTTCAGCCCGGAATTCGTCACAGGCACATACGGCCGCGGCATCGGTGAAACGATTCTTTTTCGCGGCTCAAAGCGGCGGCGGCCGATGAAGCGTTTGGTTCGCATACGCGGCGCTCCCGAGCCGTCATGCGGGGCGAAGGTCATTCGCCCGACCGCCGCGCGTATGATTTTCCGGGCGATCCGCATCTGGCGGCTCTAATTAATTGAATATAGCGGAAAGGCCGCGGTCGCACCTATTCGTATAGCCAGGGACAGCCGGGCTTTGCCCTCGGGGCAGGGTTCTGATTTCTTCGCACCGGGCGGAACCTCGTGATGGGACGGCATTGTCGCGCACGGTTATGCCGCGCCGGTAATATGGCCTTGAGTAGGTTATCGGCGCGAGAAACGAGCTGAGAACGGTTACATCAATTAACTGCCGACGCCGCGGCTTGACGCATCAGGTGAACAGCCATAACCTACGTTCCGAGTAGTCCGTTCGTGGCAGACTTACCCGACATAATTCCGATCTTTCCGCTGCCCAATTTTGTGCTCTTCCCGCACGTTAACGTGCCCCTCCATATTTTCGAGCCCCGTTATCGCGAGATGGTGACTGCGGTCTCTCAGAGCCATGGCATCATTGGCATGATGATGCTCAAGGGTGAATGGGAGCGCGACTACTACGCGAATCCCGACCTGTACGAAATCGGATGTGCCGGGAAAATTCGCGGAATGGTACGGCTACCGGACGGACGGTTCAATCTGGTGCTCGAGGGAATTCGAGAGTTCCGCGTCCTGCGCGAATTCCGACAGCATTCATATCGCGAAGCTCACGTCCAATGGTGTCCAGAGTCGGCGCTGGAACTCGACGGCCTCGCCATGAGTAGTCTGCGCGACTTGCTGAGTGGGTTCCTGGGCGAGGCGGCGCGCGAGGTCTGGAAGTCGATGGTCGAGGAGCAGGGACTGGCCGGTGCGGACCTTATCAACTTCCTATGCTTTCATCTGGACGTGTCGCCCATCGAAAAGCAAACGCTCCTCGAAGCGCGCGACGCTCGGGTCGGATGCCTGCTGGACGTGCTGACGTTCAAGCTCGAAGAGCGCAAGCTTGGGCCGGGCGGAACGGCCGGTGGCGGCTCCGGCGTCGTTCAATAGCGATATCGGATTCGTCCAAATAAGCGCTGAGCGATTGGCGCGCTATCCGAATTTCCCTGCTCGCGCGAATCCAAAATAAATCCAATAACGTACTCTAATGAGGCGGTATCGGAAGAGCGATGCCGCCTAGCCGTGCATCAAGGCACGTAACTGCGCATCAAGTTGTCACCAGATGCGTTCCAGGGTGTATCCATCCGAGCCTGACGATCGACTCGTAGAGATACAGTGCGTGTGCCGCTCGTGCCGCAAGTGAGGAATCTTGGGACTTTCTGCCGCAGATGGGGTAGCAGTGACGATATGAGGCTGCTTCGCAAAATGCGTAACGGTTAGCGAAAAACCAAAGCAGAATGAGCACAAGGTCAGAAAAGATGCAGTTCGCACTAGCGCGGCAGCAGGCATTTTGCGTCGATTTATACAACTGCGCAATCGGCACACGTATTGCACGCTGAGACCTTCATCTGATCGAAGCGGTTACGATGGAATCAAATTCAATACTGATGTCCGTAACGGGCTGGACCTATAACTCGAGAAAGTGAGCGACTGAGCTATCATGGAATGGGAAAACGGCATACTCGGATCAATCTTTGTCCCCGACGTTCTCACCCCTGAGCAATATTACGATGCGCGGCGTGATGACAGCGCGATCGCGCCGGTGAAACGGTTAATGATGGCGGTGTTGGAAGACGCGTTGCGTTGCTTCCAGAATAATTGCGATGCCAACAGCGGCCCGCGCAAACGCTTATTCACAGAAGCCGAGCAATGGCTTTGCGGAGAAGGCGGCGACGGTCCTTTTTCGTTTGATACCGTGTGCGAAACCCTTGGAATTGAACCGGGATTTCTGCGCTCGGGGCTGAAGGAATGGCGCGCGCAGCAACTTGCCGGAGTGACCTCGCGACGGCTTGCGCGGCGCTCTCCGGTGGTGCGCAGCGGCCGTATCAGTGCGACTTCGCGGCGCAGCTCCAAACGGCTCTTCCAGGCGATGTAGGTCTGAGCCATCCGGATTGCGTTCGGGCGCGTCAGATTTAACGCGAGTCCGGAACGGACTACGCAGAAAAAACAGAATCGGTCAATTGCCGGCGCGATGACGGCGCTGACTGGTCTTTGCGGTCATAAGGCGAGGTGGCGCGAGTACTGCGAAAGCAGTCGGCGCCATCTCGTGTCGTTTCTGGGCAATTCGATCTCGCCCGCAGAGACCTGTCGACAGGGCCGCGCCACGAAGCCGCCCACATTATTCGCGCACCTCCAAAGCGCCTCTGCGGAAAAATTCGGCCCCGCCGCCTATAAAAATTACAGTGTTACTAGCTTTGGGTATGGCTCGCACCGCAGCAGTTGCCAATGGCTGTGGCACTGCCGTGAAGTCATACAACATCCGCCTGCTTGCTGTTCGACGGCGCGCAGGAAAAGAGTTCCGCAGTCAGAATCCGGCGTGCGGCAGGACCGTCGCAATTGGCGAATTGCTAGGCCGCGTTGAACACCGTCAGACCGTTGCGTTCCGATTTGCGGGCGCGTCCTTGCAGGCAGGCGAGTTCCAGATGCGCCAGCGTTTCGAAAGTCGCCGCCATCACGTGAAAAATAGGCCGCTCCTCGTCGCCGAAAACCTGCGACGCCACCTCGAACGCGCAGAGCGGTTTGCGCCGCACCAAATCAAGCATCTCGGCTTCACGGTAGTGATGATGCTCGATGAGCTGGTTGGCGCGATGGCGATGGTCGTGGTAGACGGCGCCGTGCGCGGGCAACACCAGGTCAACATCGAAGCGCTGCACCTTGCGCTGCGAGTCGAGAAAATCGCCGAGCGGATTGGACGGCCCTGACGGATAGATGCCCACGTGCGGAGTGATCTTGGGCAGCAGATGGTCGCCGACGATCATCACCTTTTCCTTGCGCAGGTAAACCACGCAATGGCCGGGTGCATGCCCGGGCGTCCAGATGATCTCGAATCGGCGGTCACCCAGCGGAATAACGTCACCGTCCGCCAAGTACTTGTCAGGCTGCGGCAATGGATTGTATAGGTCGGTGCCCATCCATGGCGGGCGCATTCCTTCAATTGGGTACTTGTCTATCGGGAAGCCGTGGCTGAGAAAGAAGGCTTGGGCTTCGGGCCGCTGCGACGGCGGCCCCATCGTCAGCATCCGGTTGACCCGTTCGACTTCCAGTTCGTGCAACAACGTGGTGGCGCCGCTGCGCTTGTTAATAGTGGCGGAAGCGCCGAAATGGTCGACGTGATGATGGGTTCCGATGAGCAGGTCCAGGTCCTTGAAGCCGATTCCGACCTGGCCGAATGCGTCTTCGAGCGCGGCCACGCTGTCGGCGGTGTTCATTCCGGTGTCGATCAGTGCCCACGCGCCGTGACAGTCGAAGAGATAGACGTTGATAATGGTGGGCCGCATCGGCAGCGGCAGGAAGATCTCGTAGATCCCCGGATGAACTTCGGTTACTTTTGTCGGCATATTGATTGGCTTTCAGAGCCGTCCTGTCGCGCCGTGATCGCGAGTCCTTGCGTGAAAGCGCAAGTCCTGGTCGATCCGTCGCCTTAACGGCTCGTCCGGTAAACCCGGTTCCTACCGGCCGCGGCGGGCGCCATTTGGGCATTTTTGGCGGCGCTTATGCGCGGTCCGAGGGTATGGGTTTGTGTCATTCGTGAAGCTGGTCTTTCACCAGGAACGAAACCTTAACCGCGACCCGCCACTTGGTTACCTGATTGTCGTCGACGGTCGCGGAGATGTCCTCGACATGGACGTAGTGTATGCCGGAAATAGTCACCCCGGCACGGGCCAAAGCAAGCTGCACCGCGTCCTCGATCGAGTTCGATGATATTCCCACCAGCTCGATCGTCTTTTCAACCATATCAAATGGCTCCTTCGCCGCGATAGTGGCACGTTTGCGGTTTGACCTGATTAGGCGCCCGGCGTTAGGTTTATCGTCTGCGTGCCATTAGCGCATACGGTGGCAACGAACTCAAGGCAGTGCAGGGCGTGCGGGATGGCGGCGATATTGTCCCGCTTAAGTCCCTGAACGTCCCGCCGGAGAGGCCGCCAGATGAGCTGCGGCTTGCCATAATCGGGAGCGGAAATTGCGGAGGATTGACATGAGCTATGATCGGGCAGCGGTTCGGGCGGTTCTTGACCAGGTAAAGGCCGACGGCCGCTCTTCGTTAACTCCGCCGGAAGGCAAAGCTGTGTGCGACGCCTACGGCATTGCGGTGCCGAAGGAAGGACTGGCTAGCTCCGCGGCCGCGGCCGCTAAAATCGCCGACGATGTCGGTTACCCGGTTGTGATGAAGATAGTTTCGCCGGATATCCTGCATAAGACCGAGGCCGGCGGCGTGGTGATGAATCTGAAGAGCGCGGCCGAGGTCCAGCGCGCCTACTACGAGATTATAAAAAGCGCCAGTTTGTACAAGCCCGGCGCCGCGATCGCCGGCGTTCAGATCCAGCAGATGCTGAGCGGCGGACAGGAGGTGATCGTCGGCGCGCTGACCGACCCAAGTTTCGGCAAGATGGTCGCCTTTGGTCTTGGCGGCGTCTTGGTCGAGGTGCTCAAAGATGTGACGTTCCGCCTCGCGCCCGCCAGCGAAAGTGACGCGCTTGCGATGCTCGACGGCGTGGCTGCGGCGGAAATTCTGCGCGGCGCACGCGGCGGTGAGCCGATCGATCGCAAGGCGCTCGCCGGGATAATCTGCGCAGTCTCCAACCTTGTCAACGATTTTCCCGAAATTCGCGAGCTCGATTTGAACCCGGTGATCGCGCGCCACCACGGCGCCGCCGCCGCCGACGTGCGCATCCTGGTCGATTTCGATCCGCCCAAGGAGCGCTACCGTCCGTCGCAGGACGAAATCCTGCGCGCGATGAACCGTATCATCAAGCCCGATGCGGTCGCGGTTATCGGTGCCTCACCCGAGGACGGTAAAATCGGTAACTCAGTGATGAAGAATCTCATCAACGGCGGCTATCAGGGCCAGATCTACCCGATTCATCCCAAGGTGCCCGAGGTACTGGGCAAGAAGGCCTACCGCAGCGTCAAGGACGTGCCGGGAACGATCGATGTCGCAGTGTTCGCCATACCGGCGCAGTTTGTGCCGGCCGCTTTGAAAGAGTGCGGCGAGAAGAAGATTCCGGGCGCGGTGCTGATTCCGTCGGGCTTCGCCGAGACTGGCAACGTCGCCGGTCAAGACGAGATCGTCAAGGTTGCGCGCGAATATAACGTCCGCCTGATGGGTCCCAACATTTACGGCTTCTACTACACCCCCAAGAATC
>JBOHWJ010000330.1:0-6557 GCA_050736495.1 Binataceae bacterium (SeqCode)
GTTAAGCTCCTAACAGGGCGTTGAGAAACCCGGAAAGACTAAAAGGAATCGTTCTTCGCTCTCAACACCCTGCGTGAAAAACTGGCTTCATTCCTAACTTCTCTCCTGCCGCGTCGCGGGAGAGATAAGAAGTGAGGGCGCAGGCTCTTGAAATAGTTTTTCAGCAGCCTGCTAAGCGATAAGTTCGCGCGAACGCCGGCATCAGGCGGAGCGCAAGGCGGAGGATTCCGGTGTAATGCGCAAAGCGGCTCGGACCGCGCGAGGCCGCGCCCTGCTGATGGGCTGGTGTATCGCATTGGCGTTGGGCGTGGCGGCGACAACTGTGTGCGCCAAGCAGCCGCCCGCGCTCAACTCCATCAGCGCCCACGTCGTCAGCCTGCGCAATGACCGGGGCCGGGTCGTCTGTTCATTGTTCGACTCGGCCGCCGGCGGGTTTCCGCGCGACGGTGACAAGGCGATCCGCCAGCTATCGGTACCGATCGAGCGGCAGGCGGCCACCTGCAATTTCACCGATGTTCCGTCTGGAACCTACGCGATCACGGTTTTCCATGACGAGAACGCCAACGCCCATTTCGACATGACCTGGCTCGGGTTGCCCGATGAGGGTTACGGCTTTTCCAACGACGCGCGGGCCGTGTTCGCGCCGCCGAGTTTCCTCGCGGCCAGCTTTCGATGCGCCGGCGGAGGCACGCTTCATCTCACTATCCACATCCGCTACTGAATACTAAACCGGCAAGACTCCCGCCCCGTTCAGCGTCTCCGCTTGCGGCAATCGGGAGTGTCGCTTGCCGTGGCGCGCACGGCTGCAATTCAATCCTCGGGCTGCAGGCGGCCCCGGCTACATCACGCGCGATTGCCGGAATCGTCTTTCTGCACCGTAGTCCCGCAGGTGCTGCCGCAGTACGGACAGACGTATTCGTACTTGTCGCCTTCGGGAAGAATCAGCAGCAGCCGTTTGCGGACCTCGACCGCGCGCTTGCATTTCGGGCATGCGAGCAGGCTCGCCTCCATGCGTTGGAATGAAGGTTTTCTGGGCTGGTTCATGGAAGGTAATACTCAATGGCGTAACGATGTACCGTTCAAGAATAATCACTCGGCGGATCACATCGCAACATTCCGGCCCTATCATTTGGCGTCGTGGAAAATCACGCCGAGGCTGAAGCGGCGCCCAGAGTGAATCGAGCTCACGCCATGGCGCAGGTTGGCGCGATAGTAGCCGCGCGCGCCCTTGACCGGACGGTAGCGCGTCGCGAACAGAATCGCCTCGCCCTGATCCAGCGTTATCGCTTCGCAACGGGACTGCGCCCGCGGCCGCTGCTCCAGCAGCATGAATTCGCCGCCGCTGAAATCAAACTCGCGCCGGCTCAGGACACAGGTGAGTTGGATCGGAAAGACCACCTCTCCGTAGATATCCTGGTGCATGCAGTTGTAGCCGCCGGCGTCGTAACGCAGGATTAGCGGCGTCGGCCGGGTCTGGCCGCTGCGATGGCAGATTTCCAGGAACGACTCCAAATCGGGCGGAAAGTCCGGCCCCATCCGCATCGCGCGCACCCATTGGCTCGCGAGCGGCGCAAGTGGCGGATAGACCGCCATCCGCATCGCGGCCACAACCGCGGGCAGTGGATGGGCGAAGTACTTGTACTCGCCCACGCCGAAGCGAAAGCGCGTCATGTCGATCCGGCTGCGGAAACGCTCGCGCTCCTCGTAAAGCGCGGCCAGTTCGGCACATTCGTGCGGCGTCAGTAACGCCGGCGTGGTGGCGTAGCCGCGCTCGTCGATCGACTCGCGGATGCGCTCCCAGTCGAGCCGGTCGATTCGTTGCGTGATGGTCGCGCCCATTGATGATCCGCTTACGCCCTCCCCGATAGATCATTCAGACACCGCGCGCTGGCGCAATGTGAAGTCCGGCAGCGCCGTTACTTTACGCACGCCTCCACTTTAGCGGACCGCGCGTTGTGTCGCCCGCGGCGCATGGCCTAAGATTCATCCACGTCCAATGGCCGAAGCGACCACTCATAGCAGGCAACCGCGCGTCTACCTCGAGACCTACGGATGCCAGATGAATATCGCGGATTCGCAACTCGTGAACGCGGTGCTGCGCCGCGCCGGCTATGCGAGCGCGTCGCGCCCGGAAGAGGCCGACGTTATCCTGCTCAACACCTGCGCCATCCGCGAACATGCGGAAGAGCGCGTGATCGGCCGCCTGGGTACCCTGGCGCGGCTCAAGCGCCAGCGCCCCGAAGTGAAGCTCGGGCTTCTTGGCTGTATGGCGCAGCATAATCGCGCCGCCCTCATCGAGCAGGCGCCGTGGCTCGACCTCGTCGCCGGTCCCGACACGTACCGCCGCCTGCCTGAATTGATCGGACGCACCGGCTTCGACCCTGCCATCGACGTCCGCCTCGATCGCGCCGAGACTTACGCCGATATCTCGCCGGAATACGAAGCGGGTGTGCGCGCCTATGTCACCGCGATGCGCGGATGCGACCGGTTCTGCGCGTTCTGCGTGGTGCCGTACGTGCGTGGGCGCGAGCGCAGCGTGCCGCCGGACGATATCGCCCGCGAAGTGCGCGAACTGGCCGCGCGCGGTGTCAAGGAGGTCGTGCTGCTGGGCCAGACCGTCAATGCCTACCGCTTCGGCGTGGTCGATTTCGGCGCGCTGCTCAAGCTGGTCGCCGCAGTCGACGGTATCGAGCGCGTGCGTTTCACCTCGCCGCATCCGAGCGACATGACCGAAGCGGTTATCGACGCGATGGCGTCGGAGCCGAAGGTTCAGCCATATCTCCATCTGCCCGTGCAGTCGGGATCCGATCGCGTGCTCGCCGCGATGGAGCGGGGTTACAGCGTCGCGCAATACCTCGACCTGGTCGCACGCGTGCGCCGCGCGATGCCGGGCCTCGCGCTCTCGACCGACATAATCGTTGGCTTCCATGGCGAGGACGAACACGACTTCGAGGCGACGCTCGGCCTGATGCGCACGGTCGGCTACGACTCGGCCTTCACTTTCAAGTATTCGGTACGCGAGCATACGCGCGCGGCCAGGCTCGGCGACTCGGTGAGCGAGAGCGAAAAGGGGCGGCGGCTGGCGGCGGTGATCGCGCTGCAAGAGCAATCCTCGCTCGAACGTAACCGCGCGCTAATCGGATTGGAATTTCCTGTATTGGTCGAAGGGCCGGCGCGGCGTGGTATCGGCATGCTCGCGGGCAAGACGCCCCAGTTCAAGACCGCAGTGTTGCCGGTGTCAGCCGGAATAAAAACCGGCGATACCGTCGGCGTGCGCGTCGAATCCGCCACTGGCCATTCGCTAGTCTGCGCGCTCGCGTAGCTTTCAGATTTCCCATCGCGAGCGTTTCGCATAATCGCGCCGCACCTCCCGGTTTAGCCGCACAGCGTGCAAAATCCCAATGCTGTGCGAAGGCGAAAGCCTGAGATGCCGCGCTTCCAATGCCTCGCCCGGTTCGGGAGAGCTTCGCGTTAACTCGCCGTCCGCGATTTCCAATTCCTCTCCCGGTTCGGGAGAGCTTCGCGTTAACCCGCCGTCCGCGATTTCCAATTCCTCTCCCGGTTCGGGAGAGGTCTAGGTGAGGGTCCTTTGCAGCCGCGCGCGATGCGGGCGCATTCCTTTTGCGCCCCTTCGCGCGCGCGGCGTCTGGCTGTCTGCCTGTTCGCCCAGCTCACGGTTTCGCGATCCAAGTTCAAGCGCGCATGCTCATGGATTCTCGCTGCAAAAGCGACAGCAGTGGGGACGATGGCGGTCCACGATCAAGGGCCGAATTGGAACAGGCGCCCGAACTTGAATCGGCCTACTTGTTCTCGGCGCAATCGCGTCCACGCAGGCGTTCGGTCTCGGTTGGCCCGCGCCGCAGTCCGGCGCATCCGTTTGTCGTCAACGAGGCGGTGTCCATCACCCTGCCAAATCCCCAATGCTTGCGAAGGCGAAAGCCTGAGACGCCGCGCGCGCGAAGGGGCGCAAAAGAATGCGCCCGCATCGCGCGCGGCTGATGCGGTCCCTCACCTAGACCTCTCCCGAACCGGGAGAGGAATTGGAAATCGCGCGCGGCGTGGGATCGGCATGCTCGGGCAAGACGCCCCAGTTCAAGACCGCGGTGTTGCCGGTGTTAGCCGGAATAAAATCAGGCGATAAAGTTCGCCAACGCAAGGAGCGCTCGGTCGCTGACCGACGTTACCCGACACGCATACCCGCGTGCTTGAGAGTCGCGTCCATTTCAGTAGCGGGCGCGCGTGCGGATGCGCGGCGGGCGCTCAACTCGCAGCACTCGAATTCAAAATCCGATTCAGATGAGGGAGCGGCCCTGGGCGCCGTCGACCGGAATACACGCGCCGGTTATCCAGCTCGCACGTGGCGACGCCAGCATTGCGACCGCATAGGCCACTTCTTCCGGCCGTCCCAGCCGTTTGGCGGGAAACTCGTGGCCGACGAAATCCTTTTCGAAGGCGGGATTGGCCTTGAAGGTCTTCTCCCAATTTCCGCCCGGATAAATGATCGATCCCGGTGCGATCGAGTTGACACGGATGCCCTTGGGCGCAAGCTCGCGCGCGAGCATCTTGGTGAACGAGATCATCGCGGCCTTGGACGAATTGTAGGTGAGCGGACCACCCGCCTCGCGGCCGTAGATCGAACTGATATTGATAATCGCGCCACCGCCCCGCTTCTCCATCGCGGGCGCGCATAGCCGCGCAAGCCTGACTGCGGAAAAGAAATTCAGCTCGAAGGCCTGCCGCCACGTCTCCTCGGTCAAGTCGGCGAGCGCGCCCAGATGGGCGCCACCCGCGTTGTTGACCAGCACGTCGACGCCGCCGCAGGCTTCCTGCGTCGCCGCGAACCATCGCCCGGCCTGCGCCGGATCGTTGATATCGGTCGCCTGTGCGGTCACTTGCGCGCCGGCCGCTTTGAGTTCCGCAGCCGCCGTGCCGAGCGCCTCCGCCCCGCGCGCGCATATGCTGAGATGCATGCCTTCCGCGGCGAGTGCCGTCGCCATCGCACGCCCGAGGCCACGGCTCGCGCCGGTTATCATCGCGACCTTTCCGTTCAAACCCAGCTCCATGATACGGCTCCTTCCCTTTTTCACCGTTGGCTCAAATCGATTCTATCAATATCGCTATCCGCCGCTAGCGGGCCGCCGTTTGCGCGGATGCGCCAATCGACGGTTGACACCCCTGTGGGCCGGACTTATTGTCGTGGGCCTAACCGGAGCGTTTACGGAGGGCTATGGAAATCAGAGTCGAAGGCTCCCTGGATCAGGCGATGCGCGTGCTCAAACGCAAACTCGCTAAAGAGGGAGTGTTCAAGGAGATGAAGAAGCGGGCTTTCTACGAAAAGCCCAGCGTGCGCCGCAAGCGCAAACGTTCGGAAGCCCAGCGCCGACGCCGCAAAGAACAACGCCGGCGCCGCGCGTCATCGGTCTAACTAACTTTCCCTCTTATCCGCGGCCACACGGTCAGGGAAGCGAAGCCACACCAGATCCTCGATAACTCCGTTCAATCCCCCGGGGCGGTGTGAGTGTGTCTCTCTATAAATTCCGCAGCGCATGCGGCCAAGAGAGCTCACGACGAGGCCGGGTTGCGCGACTCGCACCAGATGCGGACGTCCAAGGGCTCCGCTGCGGCCCAACAGCCCGCGCGGCGGTCATCTATCGTGGCAACGGCCGCCAGGTCAGGGTGACTTGCGAATTAGTGATATAGCAGTCCAATTCGTAATGAGGCAGACCGAACGCCGCTCTCAGCGCGCGAAACTCCTCGATCACACGCTGCAGGCGCTCCGCCGTGATTCCCGCCGGGTACTGATGCGGTTCGGACGGTTCCGCGCCTGACTCAAACGCCGGCGTGAGGTTGACCATCAGGCAGCCGGCGCCGCGATGGGCTCGGGCGCCGTCGGCACCCAGGTCGACCCGCGCACAGCGCAGACACAGCGCCGCCTCAGGCCGCAGATTGCCGCGCGCCTCCTCCTCGAAACGCGCAAGCGTGACCGCACATTCGACCCACGCCTCATGCGCGCGCTCGGTCGAATAACGGCGAATCGCGCGGGCGAGTTTGCTCAATGTAAGCTCGTCGGCGTTGGCGGCGACGTTAAGGATGGTATCGTTGTCGACATTGACGGCGGATCCCATCTGGTCGGCGAGAAAGCGCCGGAGATTAATCGGCAGCCGGCACTCGAGATGAAGACAGGAGGATTCAATTAGCGGAGCGGGATCGGGGACGGAAAAGCCATGCGGTGAAAGCTGTTGCTTGCCGCACGAGGCCTTCGGAATCGATGACCGCTGGAACAGCGATGCGCCGCCCTGAACCGCGCGCGAGGCATTCGCGCCTCTACGTACCAAAGGTCCGGTTCGCAAGGATCTCAACCTCCTTTGGCTCTGGAGCGGTCCGACGCCGGTTCACATGCGACTGCGAAATACCGGTCCCCGTCCGCCTCCAGCCATCCAAGGCGCGAGATTGTGTGGGTCTGGCGGGTGTGCCACGCTCGCCCAGCGAACCGTCCGCGCTAACACGGCGGAGGGACTGCGGACGATTGCCACGCCTGTCGACTATCGCTTCAAGCT
>JBOHWJ010000331.1:0-7225 GCA_050736495.1 Binataceae bacterium (SeqCode)
GACCGGGACGGACGCACCGCTGGTGTACCGGTTGTGGCGCCAGCCGCATCGCCGGGTAGCCATGTGCGGACGGGATAACCACTGAAAGCATATAAGTGGGAAGCCCACCCCGAGATTAGGTATCCCGGCCGTTAAGGCCCTGCAGGCCCCTTCTAGACAAGGAGGTTGATAGGCCGGAGGTGGAAGCGCTGTAAGGCGTGGAGCTGACCGGTACTAATAGGCCGTGCGGCTTGACCACTAAGTAATCACTTCCTTGCGGAATGATTACTGCGCCGAATGAGCAACTCGATTTTTATTCGCTACGTCGAGGGGCCCGGCATAGGCGGATCGCACTTACGGCTTCAGGCTACGCTTGAAAACCCTACATTCAGTTTGTCAAGAATCTTAACTCCCCTATTTGGGAGCGATAAGTTTCCGGTCGCCATAGCGAAGGTGTAACACCCGTTCCCATCCCGAACACGGCAGTTAAGCCCTTCAGCGCCGATGGTACTGTGCCCGTAGGCGGCACGGGAGAGTAGGTCGCGGCCGGGGAATTACAGGGGCGGAGCCATCAGGCTCCGCCCCTTTTGGTTAGCTACCCTGCCAGGAAGATTCGATCCAAGCAGAATCCTTCCTGCCTTTCGAACGCGTGGCACACGCCGCTTTCTCGGTACTCAGATCGGCACTCCAAACGCGACCACCACTGGCCAGCTCGATAGCTTATGCCAGCAGGCCCGGAGTTATCCCAGGGAGAGCGCGGCTGATACCGCCGCGCCGCAGCGCCTGAGAGTTCTTATCATCCGTTTCCAACCCCCAAAGAATACTACGCTGGATGCGACATTTGGAGTCGCCGACTGCCCTCCGCAGGAATTGACCGGACGCACAGCCGGATTGAGTGTGCCATCGGCATGTCGTCCGTGTCGGACGCGCACCGTTATGGATTGAGCGCGCAGGGCTGCCAACCGCGAAGTTTGGTTGGTTGATCGGAAAGTTATTTACAACGTGTAATTTTCACTAAAACCAATTCAAAAAATGTCTGGCAATATATTTGATAAAGAGGCCTAATGAGGATGTGGGCTAGCCCACAGTGCGCCCAGAAAGGGGGCGTTTGGATATGGCCGATCAAAGAGCGTTGCTGGACATGGTGAAGCATCAGGCGGCTGATTCGAGACATGCCGGCGTGGCGAAGCGACTGCGGCTCAGGTTCATGATCGTGCTGGGTCTGTTCGTTTTCATCACCTGCGCGACGGAGCTCTTGAGCAGCCACCTGCGCGCGCATCCAAATAGTCTCGTCACCCAATCGCATGGGCTCTCGCCTCACTGATTCCAAGTTGTCAAGGGCGGTTGAATGTTGATCCCTTTGGGGTCGCCGAAAGTAAAGTCGCCGAAAGTAAAAACTGACACCTAGGTAGTGTCTGATCAGAGGGCAGCGCAAGGGGAAATCTTCCCTTTCGCCGCTCCGTCCTCGGCGTTCAAGGGCAACTTTGGGCCTGAAATAAGCCCGAGGCTTCTACTCGGTAACCCGCCAGTTTGCGCGAAAACGTTCGATATGCGCGATCACAGTTCGAGTCCGTGCTCTCGAAGCATGAAAACAAGGTCGTTAAGACCGAGCCCGGTAGCGAAATTGTAGCTGCCGAAACGTGATCGGCGGACCGAACCACACCGTCGATGTCGCGGTTGATCGAGGTCTTGAGGTTCGGATCGGCAAAAGAGCCGTTGACACCGGCGGCCCGCGCCAGTCCCGCCAACGTTTGGTCGTTCAAGCCAAACTGCTCTCGCGCGAACAGATACTCAGTCGTCACGTTCGATGTGGGACACACTTCGAGGGCGATTTTTCGCTCGCGAGCCAAAGCGACCACTTCAGGATCTTCAAGAATACAAATGCCGTGGCCGATTCGCTCGGTCGTCAGATGAACGGCCGCGCCGCGGATGCTCGCCGGTCCAGCCATCTCACCCGCGTGTGGCACGGAGTGAAGCCCTCCGTCGACCGCTTCGAGGAAGACGCCTAAAAGACTCCGGCGGCCTTCGCTCGTTTCCTCCGAGGCCGAAACTGGTAACGCCGCGCTCCTTGAATTTGAGCGCCACCCGAAGCGCGCGCATCGCAACTTCCTCCGGCTGACTCCGCCCATGATTGACTCTGACTCTGCTCGCTATGCCGTAAGCCTCGCCTCCCATTTGAAGTCCGTCCAACCGTGCCGAAATAGCCATCACCCAATCACCGAGCCTGAGCCCGTGAGCACCCAACGTGAACGAGACTTCGAAATAGCGCACGCCCTGTGCGGCTTGCTGAACCCTGCAAGCGATCCATGATGTCCGCGACTCGGCTAACGTGGCTAACGAACGGTTACCGTGATGGTGAAGACCCTGGCCGGGCGAAAAGATTTCTCGAACGGACGCACATAGTCGATTTCGAGCGCACCAGAGCCGGACATCAATGGCTGGAAGCGAAAGACCTGTTGGGCGGCCGCACCAGGCTTTGCCGCAGTGGTTTTCTTAATCTCGGGCTTGCCAATCACTTTGAGCTGGGTCGGATCGAACGAGGAAATCAACCAGGAGTAACCAGTTCCCGTGGTTATCGGGAGCGATACGATGAGTGTGTCGCTCTTCGCCACCATGATCATTTTACCGTTCTGGCTGTCGGTTACGGTGACGGTATGCTCGATTTCGGGAATTGCCGCGGCCGCTCCGGCCGGGCCGGCAGTGGCGGCGGCGGACGGTCTGGCGGATGGTCCGGCCGTCTGCGCGGTGCTGGCGGCGAGGCCAAGAGCCGTCGCTAATACCACGATGGTGGAAACGGTAACGACTGATCGAACGGTCGGCCGAGTCATCTGTACGTTCATTGCCTTGGGTAATTGCCACAATGGCCGGCCAATGCCAAGCGGCGAATTTGGCAAGGTCTGGCGCCCTCGCGTGCAGGACTTGCCGATACGGAATTAATCGACGAGGCTTTTGGAGGCTGTCGCGAGACCCTGCTATCGTCACTCTGGTGAGGAGCCGAAAATCACCTTCTGCCGCCGAGCCGAGGTGCGGAATGCATGGCGCCATCCGCAACCATCCGGGGTCATCCGGGCACGAGCGTGCCGATGTGCGTGGGTTGTTCAATATCCGGGCACGCTAAACGACCCCGAGGGCTTAAACCCGCGCTGTTTGGGAGGCCGTCTGCGATGTCGTACGACCTGATTATTAAAAACGGAACCGTTGTCGATGGAACCGGAGCGCCACGCCGGCGCGCCGATGTGGCGGTCGCCGCCGGCCGCATCGCGGAAATTGGCAAGGTTGGCGAGGGCGCGAAGCAGGTGATCGATGCTTCAGACCTGGTCGTCGCGCCCGGCTTTGTCGACCCGCATACGCATTACGACGCGCAAATCTGTTGGGACCCGTATCTTACGTCGTCGTCATGGCACGGCGTGACGTCGGTCATCATGGGAAACTGCGGCGTCGGTATCGCGCCGTGCCGGCCTGCGGTGCGTGAAATCGCGGCGTGGGACCTGGTCAATGTCGAGGCGATTCCGTTCGAGGTGCTAAGCAAGGGAATCAAGTGGGAATGGGAGACCTTTCCGCAATACCTCGACGCGGCCGAGCGGCGCGGGAGCGGAATCAATCTCGGGTTTTTGGCGCCGCTGACGCCGTTTCGCCATTACGCTATGGGCGAGGAGTCGATGGAGCGTGCGGCGACGGTGGCGGAGACGGCGCAAATCAAGGCAACGCTGAAAGAGGCGGTGGCCGCGGGTGCGTTCGGATTTACCACCAGCACGGCACCGCAACATATCGGTTACAAGGGCCGGCCGCTCGCGTGCCGCAACGCGAGCCCCGAGGAATTCAAGGCCTACGCCAATGCCCTCAGGGAATTGGGCCGCGGCACGATCGAGGTCGCGCTTACCAAGTCGGTTTCGGTCATCAGCGACGAGGAATGCGAGTTTCTCGATTTTCTGCTGACCGAGAGCGGCCGGCCGGTGACGTGGCTGGCGCTGCTGAATCGCGACGACCTGCCCGACGCATGCCAGGAGTCGTTGCGCAGGGCGGCGCCGCTCATCAAGCGCGGCGGTGTTCCGCAGGTGACATGTCGGCCGCTGATCGTCCAGATCGATCTGCGCACGCCGTTCGTGTTCGCCAATCTCGAATGCTGGAACCCGGTCTTCAATCAGCCGCCCGCGGCGCAGGAAAAGGTTTATCGCGACCCGGACTTCCGCAACGCCTTCCGCAAGGCGCTGGAGCGTCCGGCGATTTTCAACGGCAAGTGGGAGCGGCTGATCGTCAAGGAAGCGGTTACCCCCGCGCTGAAGCCGTTCGAGGGACGCAACGTGGCCGAGATTGCGCGCGAGCGCGGACGCGACGGCGTCGATACGTTTCTCGACCTTGCACTCGAGGATGACCTGCGTCTGCAATATACGATGGCGCTGTTCAACGCCAACGAGGATCGCATCCCCGAACTCATCCGCGACCCGCGTACGCTGGTGGGATTGTCGGATGGCGGCGCCCATGTCGACATGCTGTGCGATGCCGGCTATTGCACCTATCTGCTCGGAACGTGGGTGCGTGAACGGCAGGCGCTGACGCTCGAGCACGCGGTCAAACGCATCACTTCGGAGCCGGCCGATTACTTTGGTATGCGGACGCGCGGGCGGCTCGCGCCTGGGTATGCGGCCGACCTTGCGATTTTCGACTTCGATCGCATTGGCTCGAACATGCATGGCGAGATGCGCAACGATTTGCCCGGCGGCGGACGGCGTTTCGTGATGCCAGCCCGCGGCGTCGAGTACACGATCGTCAACGGCGCGGTGCTGTACGAGCATGGCAAGGCGACGGGTGCGTTGCCGGGGCAGGTGCTGCGCTCGGGGCGATGCTGAGAGGCGGCGGAAATGCCCCATGGCGATAGTGATGACGCGCCGCTAGTGCGTCATCACTATCGCCGCTCCTGCATCGTCGCGCTGCGCCTGCGGCGTTTAGCGCCACGCGCGATGCGCGACCTCGGCTACCAGCCGCAGCTTGCGCTCCTGCATCGCGGCGTCGATCGGATTGCCCTTGATCCCCGATGCGAAGCCGCATTGTGGCGACAGCGCCAGGCGTTCACGCGGGAAAAACCGCGCCGCCTGCTCAATCCGCGCCAATAACTCATCGGCTGGTTCGAGCTCGTTTTTCTTGCTCGAGACCAAGCCCAGCACCACCAGTTTGTCGTGCGGCACGTCGGCGAGCGGCTCGAACGAGCCCGAACGCCAGTCATCGTACTCAAGCAGAAAAGCGTCATAGCGGGGCGTGCGCTTGAAGACCTCTTTGGAAATCATCTCGTAGCCGCCGCGGCTCAGCCAGCGGCCATCGTTGTTGCCGCGGCACATATGCAGGCCGAAACTGACGCCAGGCGCGTCGGCGATCGTATTGAGCAACTCGACGCCCTCGCCCAACACTCGTGAAGGCGAGATGCCGTTGGTCTCGAAGACCGACCGTTGCGCGGTCGGATCGACCATAATGGCGAGCTCGGGCGCATCGATTTGGATGTATTCGCATCCCAGGCGCGCCAGTTCGCGAATCTCTTCGCGAATCACGTCCGCGCCGTCGGCAAACAACTCGAAAGGGTCGCGATAGGCGGCGCGCGACGCCGTCGGCGACCAGAACATGAAAAGCATTAGTGGGCTCGGCAACGTGACCTTGATCGGTTTGCGCGCGCGCGCCCGCGCGTAAACGAATTCCTCTCCCACCATCGAGCGCAGCCGCTTGAGCTTGCCGGTGGCGGCCAGACCCAGCGACAATTGCTCGGTGTGGCCGGCGTCGACGTGCCAAGGCTTCGTGATGGTGCGGTCGCGCGCAAGCCCCTCGGTGGTCTCAACCAGTGAACCAAGAAAACTAAGACGGCGCTGCTCGCCGTCGGTCACAACGTCGATGCCGGCATTGTCCTGAAGCGCCAGGGCTTCGTCGACGGCGCGGTCCTCGACGCGTTTGAACTGGGCCGCGGATAACTCGCCCTTACGATGCGCCCGCTTCGCGTCCTTGAGATATTCGGGGCGCAATAACGAACCTATGGTTTGTGCGCGCCAGGCTGCTGCACTCATTGGATGGAACCTCGCCTTTCGTCTACCCGACCCTTATAGACTGGCCTCGGCATGCTCACAAACACTCGGCGCGTGTCCCGGCAGGTGTTGATTGTGAGTGAGCACGGCAATTGACGAGAGGCCGCAAGCAATTGACACGAGGCCGCAAGCGAAGGCGGCGAAGGCGAAAAAGGGCGACCCCAATACGAGGGTCGCCCCGTCATTCTCAGCGGCCAAAGCCGGCTAATGTTTGGGTTCGATCCGCTTGCCGTAGGAGACTTCGCCCTTATCGACGCGCAAGCTGAAACCGCATTCGGGATTAGTGCAGGCCCACGCCTTGAAAATTACCGAAGCGCCTTCCTGCCCGTAGTCTGAAAGTGGAATCAGGGTGCCATTGTTGCACTTTTGGCACTTCGGCAGATCCATCACCCACGCCTCCTTGGCCGACCAGTAATCGGCCCCAAAGTCAACCTACCTAACCCAATTTCCTAAATCAATTGCCCTTGATATGTGGCGATCTGAAATAGCGGACGATGAGAAAATTTCCGGGGAAAATTCACGCAGCGCCGGGGCAATGTTAGAATGGCCTTATGGACGCGGGCGAACCCAACTTCCTAATTCGCGAGGCACGACCGCGCGACCATCGCCAATTGCTGAACCTCGCGCGGGAACTCGACTCCATCAATCTGCCAACTGACTCAGGCGAGCTACGGGAATTGATAGGCCGTTCGGTGCAATCGTTTCGCGGCCGCGTACGCGATCGCGCGCATGCGGTCTACGTCTTTTGCGCCGAGGAATTGGGCAAGGATCGAGTGGTGGCGGCGTCGATGATAATCGGGAAGCACGGCACGCCGGAGGCGCCGCACTACTATCTGCAGATCGACAGCGACGAACGTTATTCGCATACCCTGCGCAAAATGTTTCGCCACACCTTTCTCAGGCTGCGCTATTCGATGGATGGGCCGACCGAGATTGGCGGGCTTATCGTGACGCGTCCGATGCGCGGTCATCCGGAGCGCATCGGCAAACAGATCTCGTGGGTGCGCTTTCTTTATATCGCGCGCCACGTTGCGCGCTTCGAACGCCAGGTGCTGGCCGAGATGCTGCCGCCGATAACGGCGGATGACCATCGCAACGCCTTCTGGGACCATTACGGGCGTTCAGTCACCGGGCTGAGCTTCCGCGAAGCCGACCGGCTCTCGACTCATGACAAGGAGTTCATC
>JBOHWJ010000332.1:0-3362 GCA_050736495.1 Binataceae bacterium (SeqCode)
ACCTCATCCGATGCCTCCCCGAGAAACGGACCGACTCAGTTGCCACTGGGGAAGTGAATAGCGCAACGTTGGCGCGTCAGGCTTCCTATTCAAGCTGGCACTTGGTTATTGTGCCGATGGCGAGGACGAGCGGAGATGGCAGTGGGAGTCGATGCGGGCTGGTTTCGATTGCGCGGCGCAGCGGGAGGTCTACTCGCACTACTGATCATCATCGGTGTCAACGTTGCGATTCGCTACACCGGGGTATATTTGGCGGCGCGCCAATTCACCGTCCAAAGTCCATCGGTCGGCGCACGATTCGGCGAAGCGGCCAGCATTATTTTCGTACTCCCGTTAGCCGGCAACTTCGGACCTTTCAGCGTCAGCGGGCGCAATACGCCCGTACGCCTGCGCGAGGCGGACTTGGTGATGTATGTATGGGGCGAGCGCCGAAGCGGCCTGCTCTATCTGCACCTCGACGAGCAGCCTAACGACTGGACCGTCGCAGACGCAAAGGTGTGCAAACCTTTCTCGTGCGAGCGCCTGAAGTAGCGGGCGCATCCGTCACGGCCGATCGCTCGCGCGAGCGTCGTTTACGCTCGCCTCCGGCTTCGCCGCGAACCGCGGCATAACGTACTTGGCGAACAGCTCCATCGAATGAAAGATCGTTCGTTGCGGCATCGCGCCCCAGTCGAACATCAACATTAGATGAGTCAGGCCGGCGTCCTCGTAGCGTTTCACCTTGGCGGCGCATCGCGCCGGATCGCCAAAAATCGAGAGCGCGTCGAGTTGTTCGATAGTGGCGGTGGCGAGGAACTGTCCGACCTTGGCGAAAGTCTCGTAGCCACTGACGCCAGGCTTGACCCACACCTTGGAGGCGCTGCCGAGTTTCCGTTTCATTCCGGCGCTGGCTTCGGTGAGCGCCTGTTCGGTGCTGTCCGCCAAATGGGTCCAGAAGATATGGGGCAGATCGTCGGTGGGTTGGCCATGCCCGGCCGCGATAAACGTCTTCCGGTAGCGCTCAATTTGCGCAGCGACTTCCTCCGGCGACGGGCTGGAGGCGAATTGCGCGCAGGCGAAAGCGTAGCCTCTTTTCGCGGCCTCCTCGGCCGAGCCGGGCGAGGCGGCGGCGACCCAGATGGGCGGTGCCGGTTGCTGCACGGGGCGCGGCAATAACGCGATATCTTCGTAATGATAGAATTTGCCGTCGTAAGAGAACTGCTCGTGCGTCCACGCGGTGTGAATGATATCGAGCGCTTCCCAGAAGCGCTCCTTCGCCGATTCCATCGGGATGTGAAAGCCGGAGAACTCATGCGGCTGATAGCCGCGGCCCGCGCCGAAACAAACCCGCCCATGGCTTAGCAGGTCGAGCTCCGCGATGTCCTCGGCCAGCCGCACCGGATCATTGACCGGCAGCACGTTGACGCCGGTGCCGAGGCGCAACTTGCTGGTGCGCTGCGAGATCGCGGCGAGGATCATTTGCGGCGAAGGGAAAACCCGATAACTCGCCTGAAAATGATGCTCACCAACCCAGAAGCCCTCGAATCCCAGCGCCTCGGCATACTCGGCTTCTTCGATAACCTCGCCATAGAACTGCTCATGCGACCGCAGTTCCGCGTAATTGTCTCCCAAGGTGAGAATCGAAAAGCGCATTGCCATCGCTTGCTCCTTAGTACGCCCGCCGGGCGCTGGTCAACGCTCCGAGGCTGCAGGTTTTCGCGCACGCGCCTCGTGTCGCGGTTGCCTCCGTGTCCGGGCGGGGACGTTCGACCTCTCTCCTATCATGAACGTGCGCCCAGACGTTATGGACCGTCAATTAATCTTTGGGCGGGACATACGGGTCTGTTGCGGCCATACGATCGGGCTGGATTGGTGCGATTCCGGAGTCGTTTTCCGCAATCTGGGCAACCTTAGACAACCGGCGCCCGGCGAACCTGCCGGGCCGCGCCTTTCATGGAGGGGCGAATCATGGCCGATTTCAAATTGACCGGCGGCTGTTTCTGCGGCGGAGTTCGCTACAGCATCACGGCGCCCGCCGTCGACAACCATCATTGCCATTGCGGCATCCGCCGGAAATTCCACGGCGCGATTTTCGTCACCCTGTCGGCTTTCCCGAGCAATGCCTTCAAATACGACGGTGGCACGGCGAACCTGGGCACCTGCCAAAGCTCGGATAAAGTCCGGCGCCGCCGAACTCATCGAAATAAAGCCAGGTACCAACCTGAATCGTATCTCTAAAATTGTTTAAAACGTACTTGGCCGAGGAAAAGAGATCGCAGCCAATAGTTATAACCAGCATCTCGTGCGCAGTGTCCGCATGTCTTCAAAGGCACAGCGGTGGTGGAGCGAGCGCGCACATGCCGTGCCGCCCGCACTCCGGCCACCGCCGTGTAGGCGCTAGAAGTAGCTATTGAACCATACCTTGGCGTAGTATAGAGCCTTGATCTTGCTAATGTAGTTCGTGGCGCCGGGATCGTACCAATTTCCACTGAACCATTGTCCTACACAGCCCCATAGCATGTAGTCGGCGCTGCCCCCGCCGTATGCCGCGCTGCGCTGGCGCAGGTACGCAATCTTACCGTCGAAACATGCCCGCCGGTACGCGAGCGAGTAGTCCATGTTGAATGCGGTTGAGGTACGGCTGAGTGGGAACGTCGCTCTATTGTAGGGCCATTTGATTTGGTCAATACCGTAGCTTTGAGCGCACCTTCCGTTTTCCCAGACCCCACCCGAAGGGCATTGCGAGCTGCTGTAAGTCCAGTCGCCAGCGCCGGAATTGAGCCAATGAGACTCGCCGGCGGCTACCGCATTCGAAACATCTTTGTTGAAACCCCATTTGCATGACGCCCATTGGATAATTTCGGCGGTAGTGCCAGTAAAATGGCCGTCCACACGCGCAAGGTAATTTGCCGGCTCACCAGCCACAGACCGTACCGAGTGAACGTAGTTGAGCTGTGACGCGGTTGGCATGGTGTGGTTTGCGGTATAATTCTGCGGACGCGGCTCCCAGGAAGAACGCCCGATGCGTGCCGCGCATTGGGCGTCCGTCGGCAGCGCGGAGCCTGGAACCAACGCAAAGGCGCCTTGGTAACCGGGATCAGCGGCGACCGCGGAGTACGCCAGGTGCACCAAGTGGTCGATCGGGGCGCCGGTGTTGAACGTCGGGAAGAGCAATAATCTGCTGTCGGAGGCCGCGCTATTATCCGCGACTGGAAAAAGCAGTTTGCCGTTCATTACCGGATCGCCATTCCTCAGCACGACCTTCATCAGCTTGCTTTTCGCCGCCGCCTCAGCGGGCGGAGTCACGTCCAGGTAGATAGCATCCTGACCAAGGAAAGTGTCGTTGGTCGAGTAGGCTTTGACGGTTATTTCGTGTTCGCCAG
>JBOHWJ010000333.1:0-4295 GCA_050736495.1 Binataceae bacterium (SeqCode)
GTGTTGTTGGGCACACCATTGAGAAACGCTAGTTGCCATGTAACACGCCCGTCGTAAGGCTCGCCGTGGAACATGAAACCGATGTCGCGGTTAGGAATCAGGTTGTTCGTAATTCCGCGCTGCACAAATTCGAGGTCACGCGCGGACTGGAGACGTTCCAGTCCGAAGGGCGATTTGAATTTCCCCGCCATCAACTGAAATTGGGGCAAGTAGTGAACATTCAGGTAGCCGTCTTCGAGCACGGTCTTGCCCTGCCCGAAGTCGGGCATGATCTTGTAGTCGAAATAACGAAAGGCCGTCCCTTCAAGGATGGGACGTGCGCGGTTCAGAAAGAACGTGCTGCCCGTGGCGGGCTTGTCGCCGCCGCTGGTGAAGAAGCTGCCGTTGGCCTGAACGTAGCCGTGGATGCGGAGGTTGAAGTCACCATCGGCCGACGAGATCGAGACCCCTTGTGCGCTCGGAACCACTTGCGGCAGCTCCTTGGATTGTGCTTGAAGGTCTTCCTGCTGGATCTCGAGCCGGCGGTCTATGATCTTGACCTGCTGATCGAGGGACTGGAGCTGGTCTATTCGCTGCTCAAGTATCTTGACTTGGGCTCGCAGCTCTTCGATTTGGAATTGGGACCGCGTGTCTTGCGCGTCAGAGACGGTGACCGGTGCAAGCGCCCACAGCACGCCAGCCGCAATGACCGGCAACGCGTATTTCCTCACGGTGGATCTTCCTCTCCATCTGGGAACCTCCGGTTGTCCGGTCAGCTCGCGGTTTCAGTTTCAAAAAAGTTCGGCGACGTTTGCGTTTCAGCGTTCGATCCGAAATTTCTCCTTACGCTCGATCTGGATCACCTTGCCGTCCTGAATGACGACCTCGACGGAGCCGAAACGGACTCCTTGGATGGCCTTGGAGATGCGATCAAGCACTTCGGGTGGAAGATAACCGTGGCCATATCGCGGATCTTCATCGTTCATCCATTTATCCCATTAGATTAGTAGATTAATTGTCCAAAAAAGAGCCTTTAGATCGAAAAGCTCACTGCCTCCTTACCGATGACCGCGATCTCGACGCGCTTGAGGATGTCGGCAAGCGTCGTCGAGTCCAGGATTTGCGCGGTCGCGTCGCGGACTTCTTTCATGACCATTCTGATTCCGCAGGTGCGCTCGTCCCGGCATTCGCGGCAGCGCACGTAAGCGGTTCGGCTGACGCATGGTAGTGGCGCCAAAGGCCCGTCCAGCACCCGAATTACGTGGCCGAGAGTTATGTGCTGTGGCGGGTGGCCGAGAGAATAGCCACCGCCCTTGCCTTTTTTGCTCTGAAGGATCCCAGCGTTTCTAAGTTCCAGGAGAATAATTTCGAGAAATTTCCGAGGAATTTCCTCCCGTTGCGCCATGTCTGAAATGAGGATGGGCCCCTGGCCGTATTCCTTGGCTAGAACCGTCAGCGCTTTGAGCGCATATTTTGATTTTCTGGATAGCATCTCTATAGGTTGTGTAGACTTAGCGGCCAAAACCCGCCAAGTCAATAGTATGAGAGAGGCCGGGCTCTTTCTTCGGCGTGGAATCGGCCAGCGGAAAGACGGGGCGAAACTATAGAGCGATTGCGCGAGAATCCGACACGCGGCGCGCGCTCAAATATCCTCGATATCCGGGTAGTAACGCGAAGCGCCTAGCTCGTCGACCGCCGCCCAGAATTCCGCGCCGGCCGCCTTGGCCGGATCGTCAAGCGACCATGACTGGCGTTTGTAGTTCCAGCTCTCGGGGCGCAGGCGGCGCGCCTCCCCGAAATATTGGCCTGCGGCCTCCGGATGCCCATTTTCGTAGAGATACTCGCCGAGCCTGAAGTTGGCGGCCGCACGCGCATGGTCGTCGCTGGGCACATGCATCCGGCGCAGAATTTCGGCGGCGGTGAGCGTGTAGCGGCTGGCGGGACCGAGCCTGGCCCAGTCACGCAGCGCATTCAGGTAGGCGCCGCGCCGTGCCGCATTCTCTTCGAGCACGTCCGGCGGGAAGACCAGCTTCTTCCGATCCATGCGGCGAAACGCGTCGCTGGTGCCGGCGGGCTCGCTTGGCCGCACGATACGCCCGCACTCGTCGATCCATACCGCCGTCGGCACATTCACCATGTCATACAGTTCAGCCACCAGATGGTGGCGATCGATGAGGCACGGGTAGGTTGGATTGGCGGCCTTGATCCATGGCTCTACCGCGGTCTGGCCGCCACTGTCGAAGGCGACCGTGATCGGCACGAAGTTGATGCCTTTGAGCTCTTCGTATAGGGCCTGCCAGACCGGCAGGTCATAGCGGCATCCTCACCATGACGCCCATGAGACCAGCAGAACCTTGTGGCCACGATGCGCGGCGAGCGAATGCATCCGGCCCTCGAGGTCGGGCAGCGTGAAGTCGGGCGCAGCCAGCGAGGTCAAGGCGCGGCGGCGGGCTGCCGCTCCTTCGCCGAGACACCACACCGCGTATTGACTGTCATGTACGATCGGCTGATCGAGCAGGCCGGCGAGTCCGATCAGGTTGCAACGTCCATCGACGAGCAGGCGATGGCGGTCAGCGGGAGCGACTGGAACGCAGTTGGCGCCTCTACACAGGCCCTCGGGCTTCAGTTCCCATCCGGTGGCGCGTGCGATGTCGGCGCCGCTAAGCCAAGGTGCGCCGTCGCGAAAATCCGCGTCGACGTTCTTGATCACTTCTTCACCGCAAACCAGGTCGATCGCTTTAAGCGCCATCATCGGCCTCCTCGCTGACCATTATGACTATGACTGTTTTCCTTAATCATCCTTCCGCGTCAATCCGTTACGTCAATCCAACCCCCACATTAGCCGGCCGCGTGGATGATATCAGATTCGCAGGATTATTCCGTGCGCCGGAAGTCCGCTGGCTCGGCTCACCGCCCGCACATATAGCGCGACTTGGGTGCGATACTCGTCGATGCGGCCCGCAATTTCCAAGTCGGTCTTGAAGTCAACCACGGTCCAGCGCGCCGCGTCGCCCGACCCTTCGACAAAGGCGAGGTCGGCAACGCCCTCAACCGTGACGCCATCATCGAGCGTCACCATCAGCGCACATTCGCGCCGTACCTCAACGGCAGCCCTCGCGCGGCGCATCACCGGAGCTTGGAGGGCAACCGCGACGATCGCGATCGACGCCGCGATTTCGTCGTCGCTCGCGGCAAGCATGCGGCCGTTGAAGGTCGCCGCGGCGATGATTTCATCGCGCGACGCGTCGAGCGCGATGCGAGAGAGTGTCGCATGGACGAGCGTGCCGAAGCGGGTGCCATGGGGGCGGCCAGCCGCGCGTAATACTTCCGCCACTTCGACTTGAGCGGCCTCGGGCAATTCCCGGTGCGTGCCCGCAGCCGCAAGTTCAGTTGCGATCGTGAGATGGAGCGCGGGCGTGGCGCCAGCCGCGAGTGTAGCCGCGCGCCGCGCTTTCCAATCCTCGTACTCATGCCGCCCACGCTCGGACATACTGCCCTTTTCGTCCGCCTGTAAAAGCCGTGATTGCCGCAGCCCCATGGTCTCGCGGGCGTCGAGCTTGAGCGCGGCCGGATCCCACCAGACCACGCCATAGCCGTCGCCGCCGGCCGCCGTCCGATGAAGGCCCGGAGCAACGCCGCGCACGCTGCCATTATGGTTTTGCGGGCGTTTGCGCACACTGTCGGCGCCGAACGTCGGACATCCCGCAGGCGCCCGGTCAATCGGCGTATACTGGCTTTGCGCGGCGGGATAGAGCGCGGGGCTGAGTTTGCCGAGCCAGCCGTCATGGCGTTCGTCGCCGATAGCCGGCACCACCAGCAGGTCGCGTGCGCGCGTGGCGGCCACGTAGAGCACGCGCACTGCCTCTTCCTCGTCGCGGCGAAGCTCGACCTCGCCACGGTCGAGTAATTCACGCGGGGCGCATCCGGCGAGCCTGAGCGCCGCCAACCGCCGCTCGGGCTCGACGAAGCGGCGCGCTTCCTGTGCGGTCTCATTGCAGGTCATATCGGCGAGGATCACAACGGGAAACTCGAGTCCTTTGGCGCGATGGACGGTCATGACACGAACGCCCTCGGTGCCCTCCTCGACCATCGGAATTTCACCCGCCTCCTCGCGTTCGGCGCGCGCCTCCAACTGATCCACGAAGCCGCGCATCGAGGCGGCGCCGGTGTTGGCCTCATAGCGCCGCGCCATATCCATCAGGCGCATCACGTTGGCGAGCGCCTGCTCGCCGGTCGGCCAAATCGCGATACCGGCGTGGGCGCGGGTCGCCGCGAGCAGGCGGGCGATCGTATCGGCTGCGGAGCGGCGGTTGCGG
>JBOHWJ010000334.1:0-10694 GCA_050736495.1 Binataceae bacterium (SeqCode)
GTCGCATAGACCGGCTTCGCAAGCCGCCCGCGCACTGATGAAGCCACTGCCGAGCAACTCGCGCGCGCGCTCGGCTTCGAGCTTGCGCGCCGCCGCAACGCTTTCGGCCATCACGGTCTTGCAGTCGCTAATGATCGCTTCGAGACTTTCGCGCAATTCGGGCGACATCCCCTCGCGCATGAACATCTCGGCCGCGCCCTTATATTCTTTCCATTGCAGGGTCTGCGCCTGCACCTTGAAGCGCGTTAGCGCGTTCTTGAGAAAGACGCCGCCGGCGGCCACGCCCAGCATCATGAAGGCGCTATCGGGATTGACGACAACCTCACTCCCGCCGCATCCGAGCAGGTAGTCACGCACCGACACAGCGTCACCCGCGAGCACCACCATCACGCGCTTGCCGGCGTTGACCACCGCGCGCAAAAGTTCATGCAGTTCCAGCGCGACGGCAAGCCCGATAGCGGGCGCCGAGACTTCGACCACTACCGCGCGCAATTCGGGGTCGATGGCCGCGGCCTCCAGCGCCTGGCGCAGGTGGAGCAGCGTAACCATGCCGCGGTTGCGCAACTGTTCAAGCGGCGAGCGCGGCGCATCCTCGCGCACGCCGTCGGCGATTCTAAGCGTCAGCACGGCGTCGCGCGGAATCCGCGCCGGCCGCATGAGCAGGAAGTAGAAAGCCGCTACGGCCAAGACGGCGGCGACCAGCAGGATGACGCCCGGCGCGATCCATCGGTTGTCGAGGCAGACCGCGCCCACCGCGATCAGAACCGCCACCAGTGCGCCGACACGCGCCTCGCGGCCGAGTGATATACTCTCGAAAGGAAGCTTCATTTAACGCTCCGATCCACTTATGATGCGGACCATTTTACAGTAGCCTTTTTCCATGCTCCGGTCTGTGTTTGTAGCTGTTTTGGCGGTGGCCGTGATCCTTTTTGTGGCGGGATGCGCGGCACGCACACCGACTCATCCGAAGCCGCCACCCACGCCGGCCTTCGCCGGCCATACCGCTACGTTGAATATCACCAACGGCATCAAGGTATTGGGCGCAGTCTCGCTGCCGCAAGGATTTGTCCCGGCGTGGCCGCCGCTATGGCTGCTCAATGGCAACGCGATTGGCGTCGCGGGAGTCGCAAACGGGAAGACCGCGGTTATCGGATTCAGCGGCGCCGATTTTTCGAATCGCGAAATACTCGCCACGGACTTCGGGCCGGGCGCGACCGGCGGCCGGATCGCCGCCGTCGCGGCGAACCCCAACGGCATGACCCTCGCGACCGTGGTGGCGCAGCCGATGCAGGATCAATTGGCGGTGGTGCTGCGCGATCTTATTTCCAGTGGCAAGGGCCACTCGGTGGCGACTTTCGGCGGCCGTTACGATCTTGCCAATCTGACCTGGCTCGACAACAACATCCTCGCGCTCGCACTGCGATCGGCCACATCCGCGCCCGCGCAAACGCTGGCAGAGGGCGACGACAGCCCGGCTTCCGGCGACGGACTCTATCTCATCAACGTCAGCGGCGCGGTCCAGCTCAAACGCCTGGCCAAGCTCGGATGCGCCCTGTCACCCCTGGACTTCAGCCCCAACCGGCTCTTCGCGGTCGGCGGGGGCGACGCCGCTACGCCACCAGTCGTGATCGACCTGCACAACCAGGTATGCCATCAGATCGGTACGCGCGCGCCGCTGCGCGTGCTCGGATGGGCGCCTACCTCGGACGCCTTTGTCTACGCCACGGCGGCGGCGCAGGGACGTAGCATGGGCGTGTACCGCTATGATCTTGCCACCGGCGCGAGCAAGCTCATCGCCGTGTCATCGTCGGCGGCGGCCTACGCCAATGACGGCACCGTCATTGCCTTGGGTAACAGCCAGCTCTCATGGCGGCGCGTGAGTGAAGCGCCCAATGCGGCGGCGAAGGCGCAAATCGCCCTGTTCGACCCGCATCAGCCGGAAATCAAACTTAACTCACTTGGCTTTCAGACGCTGCCGGCGCTGCTCGCGCGCAGCACCATGGCTTTTTCCACCGCCTCCAACAACGCGATGATCGATACTTACATCCCTGGAATGGCGGGCCCGTTGCGCGAGTTGATCGAGTATTCCTATCCGACGCGCAGCGCGTTCGTGATTGCGTCGGGACCGGAGCGCGGAGCAGTACTGATGAGCTGGTCGCCCAACGGCAGGACCCTGGCGCTGGTCGACGGCGACGAGAATCACAGTATGCTGACGGTGTTGAAGCCGCCACGCTGACTCACCGCCGATCTCTGGCCCTTGTCGAGCGCCGCCCACGTTCAATTGCCAGCGCGGCGTGACCAGTAATCGTACGCTACCTTGAGGGCGGCGGCCGAACGCTCGAAACTCTCGAACACCACCAAGCCGCGCTCGCGTGCGAGCTGCTTGGCCCGCGCTACGATCACCTCGACGTGCGCTGGATGCAGGATCACGCACAATGGCTTCTTGCTCTGGCGGTTGAACTCCGCGACCTTATCGAGCAGACCGGTGAGTTCGTCCTCATGCGCGGCCCATCGCTGCGCGCGCAGTCCCGTGCCGATTTCCAGCACGATCGCGTCGATTACCGGGTCGCGCTCAAGGATATCGAGAATGCGTTCGAGATTGCCGGTATGAACGCCCTGACCGATAGTCCCGCCCGCGTCGAGCGGGTTGCGATAGCTGCCACCGATAATGTTGAAGAAGCTCTGGAGTTCGTCGTAGGACGACTGCGAGAGCGCCGGGATCTCCAGACCGGCACTGGCAAAGGTATCGGTTATCACGACCGACTGCCCGCCCGTCATCGCCACCAGTCCCGTCCGGCGCCCGGTCATTGCACGTCCGCGCGCCAGCATTTCGACCGCATCCAGCATGGCGTCGAGACCGGCGACACCAACCGCCCCCGCCTGCCGCACCAGCGCCTCCCATACCGTGGCCGGCGTCGCGAGCGACCCGGTATGCGAGAAGGTTGCGCGCGCGCCCGCGTCGGTCATGCCGCCCTTCCATACCACCACCGGATGGCGCGCGGCGGCGCGTTTGAGGCTCTCAAAGAAGCGGCGGCCGTCGCGCACACCCTCGATATACATGCCCAGCACGCGCGTGGCCGGATCGCTGGTCATCAGGTCGATATAGTCGGCCGCCTCGATCATCAGGACGTTGCCAATCGAGGCCGCCTTGTTGACCTGGATGCCGCGCTGCGGCGCCTGCGAACAGAAGTTTATGGTGTGCGTGCCGCTCTGCGAGATGAAGCAGACATCGCCGGGCGCGCCAGTGTGCAAGTCGGGAAAGTTGCACATCCCGATCAACGGGTTGTAGAGCCCCATGCAGTTGGGGCCGACCAACGCGATATCGGACTCGGCCGCGAGCGTTCTCAGTTCGTTTTCCAGGCGGATACCGAGTTCCTCGGTGGTTTCGGAAAAGCCCGAAGTGAAAAAGCCGATACCGGCGACCTTGTGATTGACGCAATCCCTCAAGATGCGCGGCGCGACCTGGCGCGGCACCGCGCTGACCGCATAATCGATCGGCTCGGGCACCTCGGCCAGCGATTTGTAGTTGACCACGCCCATCGCCTCGATACCGGGGATTTCACTGGGATCGATCTGCACCGAGTAGAGATGGCCGGTGAAGTTCTTCATCGCGCGCAGCCACATGTAACCGCCCATGCGCTTGTCGCCGATTACGGCCACCGCCTTGGCGTCGAAGGCGCGCTTCAAGTTTTCCATCCGGCGTTCGCTTCGCTTCGGCACATTGGCGGCCGCGGCGGACCCATCGCTTGTGCCAATCAGCACCCGCGCGTCGAGCACGCGCACGCCCTTTTCGTAGGCGGCCACCGGGTTCAAATCCATCTCACGCACGTCGGCATGGCACGCGGCAAATTCCGACAGCCTGACCAGCATCGAGATCACCGCGTCGATATCGACCGGACGCGCGCCGCGTGCGCCATGAAGGAGCGGCGCTCCGCGCAACTGCGCGAGCATCGCGCGCGCGTCACGCGCATCGATCGGCGCCAGCGCAATCGCAGTGTCCTTCAGCACTTCGACGAAGATTCCGCCGAGTCCGACCATCACCAGCGGACCGTAGCGGTCGTCGCGCGTTATACCGGCGATCAACTCGACGCCGGGCGCGGCCATCGCCTCCACCGCGACGCCCTCGAAGCGGGCCTGCGGCGCCTTCTCGCCGAGGCTCCAGCGAATCCGATCGAAGGCCTCGCGGACCTCGGCGGCGGAGTTGAGGTTGAGCGCGACACCGCCGACCTCGCTCTTGTGGCTGACCTCGGGCGAAAGCACCTTTAGCACTGCCGGAAAGCCGGAACGCGCCGCCGCCGCCGCGGCTTCATCAGCGGTGCGCGCCTGCTCGGGCATCGCGACATCGATTCCGATGGCCCTCAGAATGTGCTTGGACTCGATTTCGGAAAGCGCGCTGCGGCCCGCCGCAGTCGCGCCCGCGATTATACTTTTGACGGTAGTCTCTTCCACGAATGTGGCGTATAGCAGAGCTTTGGCGTTAATTGAACCACGAGGCATTTTCGTGACCGCCGGCAACCTGAGAGAGCCAAGGGTTTTGGTCACCCGCCCGATTGCGGAAGCGGCGATACGCCGGCTGGCCGCGTCGGTGCGGGTCGATTTGTGGGACAGCGAAATGCCACCGCCGCACGAGGATCTGATCGAACGCATGCGCAAGGCCGACGCCGCGCTCAGCATGGTCACTGACCGCTTCGACGCCGCCACTATCGAAGCGCTGCCGCGCCTGCGCGCCATCAGCAATCTCGCCGTCGGTGTCGACAACATCGATCTTGAGGCCGCGACCACGGCTGGCATCGCGGTCGGCCATACCCCCGGTATCCTGACCGAGACCACCGCCGACCTCGCCTTTGCGCTATTGATGGCGGTAGCGCGGCGTGTGGCCGAAGCTGATCGTTACGTCCATGGCGGGCGCTGGCGGACCTGGGGACCGCGCGTGTTGCTTGGGCACGATATTTACGGCGCCACCTTGGGCATCGTTGGATGGGGCGCGATCGGTCGGGCGACGGCGCGTCGCGGCGCCGGTTTCAACATGCGGATACTCTACGCGGCCAACCCCGCGCACGACGGCGCGGGCGGCGCCAGCGGCCATTATGCGATCGCGCCCACGACCGCCGATAGCGCCGGCGACGCGTTTCTCGCCAACGCGGAGCGGGTGCCGCTCGATCGCTTGCTGCGCGAATCGGATTTCATCTCGCTGCATGTACCGCTTACCGCGAAGACTCATCACCTGATCGGTGCCCGCGAGTTTGCGATGATGAAGCCGGGCGCCATCTTGATTAATACCGCCCGTGGCGCGGTGGTCGACCAGGGGGCGCTGACCGCGGCGCTCAAATCGGAACGCCTCGGCGGCGCCGGTCTCGACGTAACCGAAAAAGAGCCGATCGAGCCGGACGATCCGCTGCTGCAGATGGCCAACGTCGTCATCACGCCCCATATCGGTAGTGCCAGTCATGCGACGCGGCTCAAGATGGCGGAACTAGCGGTCGATAATCTGCTCGACGTATTCGCCGGCAAACTGCCTCGTTCCTGCGCAAATCGGTCGGTGCGGCTGAAATCTTAACTACCCGCACACGATGTCCACCCGCGAACGGATCCGATACGCAAGCGGCAACCGCGTGGAAAATGCAACAGCGCCGGTCCCACTGGAGACGGCGCTGTTTTTATGCGCGTGCCGCGTGAGCCCGTGTTATTTGATCAGGACCGGATTCCCGGTCACACCGGCATCCGCACTGGTGCCAGTACCGATGCTGGTGAACGCCTCCATCTTCACAAAATGGCCGGTGACCCCACTACCGTTGGCCGAATCGATATAGAAGGCGAGGAATCCGGTTATCGTAACCGTACAGGTCCCGGTGCAAGTCGAGAAACCACTGACCATCGGAATGATGACCGCCCGCGGATCGACTCCGGGATCGAAGTTGCTTGGATCGTCGGGACTGTTCATACGGCTATTCCACGCGTTGTTGAGCGAGTTACCTCTATCACCGGGTATGGTCTGAATCGTTTGGCCGACGCTGATGGGACCGTAGAAGCCATCGGCGATCGCGTTCCTTATAGCCGGGTCGCCATTGCCCGACTGACAAAGCTGGACGAAGCCCCAGTTACCCGGCGCGTCAACCCATGAGCCGCCATCGCCGGTTCGATTGAGCGTATAACTATTGCCCTGAACGTACTGCGACGCCGTCTGATCGCTAACGGCGATCGGCAGCACATCGTACTGTCCGGCGGAAGTGCCGCAGATTGGATTAGCCGGCGTGCCACCGCCGCTGCCGCCGCTGCTCGAGCCGCCCGAGCTCCCGCCACCGCTGGAGCCAGTAAGCGTTGGCCCACCGATAGTGGTCGGTCCGCCCGGAAGCGCAGCCGTCGCCGACGCGGCGGCCACCGAACCGCTCGTAAGCCCGAGCAGCCGGCCAAAATAGTAAGGCACTGTACGTGAGATACGGACCGTTATTTGAGTATTATCGACTCCGCTGGCATCGCAGCATAGGGTGGGTTCGCTGATCTCACTGGCCGCGATGCCGTTATTCTCCGCGAAGTTGATGGCGGTGCTCTTCGCTGTGTCGGGGTCATTGGGCAGGTAATTCGCGCCGGCCAGTGCGGCGGAATCGGCGGCCTTTTGCAATCTCACCCAATTGATGTAGAAAACGCCGATATCGGTGCCGAGTGCCATCGCGCCGATCATGGTAACGGCGACCAACGTGAAGAGGACTGCTATTTGCCCCTTGGAGAGCGCCAAC
The DNA here is from genome assembly GCA_050736495.1 of Binataceae bacterium (SeqCode). Classification (GTDB taxonomy): domain Bacteria; phylum Desulfobacterota; class Binatia; order Binatales; family Binataceae; genus JBOHWJ01. Next base: position 6,735 of record JBOHWJ010000334.1, read on the forward strand.
AGAGGCACAAGAGCTCGTTTCAACTTATGCACTTTTTTCCTCTCCCATGCGATAATTACTAAATAGCCGCCAGAGCGCTTCATATTTTTCTATGAATGGTCTACAGGTGACACGAAAAGTCAAAGCAATTGGCATACCAGGGCTGGAATTGCGAAAAATGCGTAATTTCAACGGTAAAATCCGCACCGTTCTAAGCTAAAGCGCCAGATAGTTGCGTATCCGCAACGTTGTATCGTCGCAGCGACTGTGCCGCGTACGGAGGGAAGGGATCACAAAAGAAAGCGCCGGACAAAAGCTGTCCGGCGCCGGCCAAACTTAACGGCCGAGCTTACGCCGCGGCCGTGTCAAGACTGGAACTAATCTATCAGCTCAGGTTGTCCGGTCGGCCCCAAGGCGGGAGCCCCCGCGATGCCGACGCCGGTCGGATCCAGCGTTGAAATGAAGCATCCACTAATCTGTCCCTTGGAAAGACTCTGCGATGGATCCGCATAGATCGCCGCGAATCCAGCCACTGGAACAGTCGACTTACCGTGCGCCCCAACGAAGTTAACCACCGGCACGATGAGAGACAGCGGATCGCCCGGGCACGGCTGCTCCGCTCCGCTGCAAACCTGCGCGTAGGTCACGGCCGTGCACGCCGCTGACATGGCGTTGTGGTTTGCAACGCGGGTCGAAAAACCGTGATCGACTGGTCCAACTTTCTTGCCAGGCTCCGTCATAACGCTAATAAGATCTTGCAAGGCGATGTTCACCGTCCCGCCGTTGGCGATGTTAGCGCTCAGCGTTGCCCCACCGTTACCGTCAAGATCGATCCATGCCCAATTGCCAGGCGTGGAAGCGCCAAGATTGAGGAGTGGCGGCTGTCCCAAGGTCACGATCTGATATTGGGCGTCCGGGGGCGAGCCGGATGCGCAGTCGGTGCCCGTGGTATTTAGCGCGCATTGCAATGCGGCGGGAAACACGCCCGAAGGTACATCGCCCAAGGCAAGCGGCTGTTGCGCGGTTGCGTGAGCCGCCACCGAGTAGTCGGTCAGACCCACAAACTTACCGAAAAAATATGGCAGGTTGGTCCGAACCACCGTTACGCGCATGTCCCCGGAATTGGTCGTGTCATCGAGCGTCAGTGTATCCGACGCTTTCACACCATTGAACATCGCGTAGGAGCAGGCCGCAAGTTTCGCGCTGTCGCTCTGATACTGGTCGCATTCGGATGAGGCGGTGTTGTCGAAGACGTTGTTGGTACCCGGCAGATAGTTCGCCCCGGCGACGGCGGCGGAATCTGCCGCCTTTTGCAGCCAAGCCCAGTTCAAATACATCACGGCGATATCGGTACCGAGCGCCATGGTGCCCAGCAGCACCGCTATCACCAATGTCATCACGATTGCCATCTGGCCTTTTGCGTACATCGAAAAGGGTTTCATAGTACTCCTTGATAGCAGGAGCGAATTAAACTCCGCGCGTTCTTTGATGCGAGCGACCGAGCACGAATCATTGCTGTCCTGACACACTCCTGATAGCGATCAGCCCACCGATCCACACGCTCCGGATTCGAGCACCTATTCACTCCTTCCCTTTGCCAGCGGTTAGCCAGGAAACCGGCCATCAATCATCCGTGCTCACTCTTTGTCATAGTCATCTTCCGTCGTCCTTAAAGACATGTCAAGCATATTAAAGCATCTATTTGATTGCCACTGCGACCCCTTGCCCCGTTCATCAGCGGCACGAGAGTCTGTGATGGTACATTCGGATACGCGATCAGAACTGGCCGCACGGCGGCTCTGGACAAAGCGAAAAGACGTGGTGACAGATTAGCGTTCAGTTTGCGCTTGAAGCGGCTCCTATCGCATCGATGAAACAGTCTAATGACGATTGCCAGCTCCGCTGAAACAAAATCGCGGCCGCCCGGGAAAGTACGAGGTCCCGCATCGGTAGAGGCTGGCTGAATCAATAGCTGCGGATGCGAACCTCGTGCGGCGTGCGGTGAATCTAGTTGACTAATGCGATGCGTGAGTTCACGCCCCAATCCGTCGCACTGGTAGAACCGAGGGCGTTGGCATTGACGTACTTGATGAATTCGCCGGTAAGTTGAATCGAATTGCCTCTGCCGCTGAAGCCGGTCAGCCAGAACTCGGCGAAGCCTTGGATTATCATTCCAGTTGACTTGCCATGCGTTCCGGTCCAATCGACGATCGGCAGAGTCACCAACTGCGGATTATCAGCGGAAATCTGGCTGGTGTCGGCCGGCGCCGGTCCTCCCGGACCAACTCTGCCTTGAATCGCGGTCCTTACTGGTTCGCCGTTGGCCTTGTTGCCGGGTTCGGGAAAAACTACGGTGGTATTCACTTCGAATCCGCAGGTGGAACCACTGGTTATGACCGTCGCGAGATCATTGCCTGGCACTTTGCCATTGTCCGCCAGCGAACCGGGCGGGTTACAATCGGTCTGGAGGTCGAGAAATCCCCAATTACCCGGTGATTGGCCCTGGTACAGGGAAACGACCGCGCCGTAGTTCAGCGGGCTGGTTGGAAGTTGCAAACCGATCGGAAAAAGGCCGTTGGTGATCGTAATAGCCGGAAGCGCTCCCTGCGCGGTGGCCGCCGCGCTTACCGCCCATTTGTCGATGCCAAGGAATCTGCCAAACAGGACGGGAATGGTATCGCGGTAAAGTGCCACATGAACGGTGGCGGCGGTCGAGTCGGTAGTGATGCTCTTTATCTCGCCCGACGTAACGCCGTTCTTGAGCGCGTAGTCGCAAGCTTCATTCTGCGCGATCGAACCGTAGGACGAGCAGCCCGGGTTCAGCGTCGACCCTTGCGGTCCGTAATACTCCGCGCCGGCCAGAGCTGCGGAGTCGGCCGCCTTTTGCAACTGCATCCAGTTGAAATAAAGCAACGAGCAATCGACGCCCAAGGTCATCGCGCCGAGCATTACCGCGATTACGAGCGTCATTATAACCGCTACCTGGCCCCTGGCTAGCCGTTGAAAAGATCTCATTGGATTCCTCGGTTCAGGGTATGGGGATTCGAAACAATCATTGCCATGCGCTGCCAAACACAAATTGTTGCCGCTCCGCAACTTTCGCTATAGCGTTTAGCCAGCATAGCCTACGGTCTGTACAGCTATGCTTCGCTCTCATCCAGCCCCTTTTAACCGACAATCAGAAAACAAATGACAATCTCTCAACCGTTCGTACCTAACTACTATCCTTAGCCGTCAGCAGAGGTATGTCAAGCGCCATAAAGCTCAGATATGCCTAATTAAGATAAAGTTCGTGTAATTCTCGAACACGGATGCCAACACGGCAGCTACAGGTGGCTCCAGCAGCAGTTGCATCATCTGAGAAATCTAGAATCGTTTAAGAGATCTATAGCGATATGCGGTGTCGCCTGACCATCCAGGAACACGCAGGGTCGCTTTAATGAAACAACTCCAATAACCGAAAGTCGTCACGTTTGAAACAGATGGCGAGGGTGAAAAGGGCTTTTGGCGAGGTGGATTCAGCAACGCGCGGACGAACGAACGCAACGCGCGAGTCGCACAGCAAACTCAGACACCCGAAGCCTGCGCGGAGATTAGCTCACGCTAGTGATTGCTTCGCGTAGTGTGAAGCGGCCTTCGTAGAGAGCGCGCCCGCTGATCGCACCAACCACGCCGTCGGGAAAAAGCGCGGCGAGCGCGCGTAGGTCTTCCAACGTTGCCACGCCACCCGAGGCGATAACCGCGATACCATGAGCGCGCGCCAACGCGGCGAACATGGCGGCGTTGGAGCCGGCCTGGGTGCCGTCGCGCGCGATGTCGGTCACCGTAATCGCGGCAACGCCGGCCGCTTTGAAACGCGCGGCCGCCTCCGCCACGGTCAGCTCACTGGTTTCCACCCACCCTTTGATAGCGAGCCGGCCGTCGCGCGCATCGACCGAACCGAACACGCGGCCGGGCATCGCCGCGCACACGTTTGCGAGC
>JBOHWJ010000335.1:0-8192 GCA_050736495.1 Binataceae bacterium (SeqCode)
CATGACCTCCCGCTTACTTAATACGACTGTGCGGCGCCCAGCGTCAAAGGTCGGGCGGTTCTGAACGCGCCTGGCTAGGGAAGCTCTGCACAAGGCTGTCGTGTGGTCATTCCGAGCGCAGCGAAGAATCCCGGATTCTGTGCTTTTTCTGAAGGTTTTCCGGGAGTCTTCACTGCGCGGACTCCGTTCAGAATGACAAAAATGACTGGTGCAGAGGTTCCCTAGAGGACGCCGGCTTGTTTGAGTGTGCTGAAGCGCTCCGCGCTGATACCTAATTCACCGCGAAAGACTTCCTCGTTATGCTCGCCCAGGCGCGGCGCCGGACGCCTCAGCGTCCACGGCGTGCGTCCGTATTGCGACGGCATCCCGGGCACCTTGAGCTTGCCGATTCCCGGTTGATCGAACTCGATAAAGAAATTGCGCTCGGCGAGATGCGGATTTTCGTAAAGTTGCCGCATCGTACTGACCGGCGCAAACGGAATTCGCCGCGCCTGCGCCTCGCGATACAGGTCCTGCACCTTCCAGCCGGCCAGCCACTCCGTCATCAGCGCCTTGAGCGCGTCCATGTTTTGCGCGCGCGCGAGCCGGTCGCGGAATAGTTCATCCTGCGTCCATTCGGGCTTACCCATGAATTCAACCAGCCGCTGCCACTGATCCTCTTCGACCGTGAGCGCGAAGATCTTTCCGTCCTGGCAATCCGCGATGAACCACGGCCCGAGCGCCCGCTGACCGAGCCGCGAGGTCTCGCGCCTGGCGTAGGTGTAATGCATCAGGTTCATCTCGAGCATCGCGCCGATAGCTTCCTGCTCGGAAATCTCGATGCTTTGCCCTTTGCCCGATTTGAGCCGATGCATGTAAGCGCCGAGCGTGGCGATCGCGCCCTGCGCGCCGCCCTGGAAGTCCGCCTGCGATCCGAAGCATTTAAGCGGCGGCAGTTCCGGGTAGGGCGAGGCGCCGGGGCTCAGATACGCCCATCCGCCGGCATTCGCCGCGGTGATTTCGTATGCGCGATAATTGGCGTAGGGGCCGCTGTCGCCGAAAATCGAGATCGAAGTGACGATTAACTTCGGGTACGCGGCCCTCAGCGCCGCGCTTTCGAGGCCATGGGCGGCGCGCTCTGGCGGCGCCACGTTATGAATCAGGATGTCGGCGCGCGCGGTCAACTGCGCCAGCAAATCGCGGCCCTCGGGACGTTTGAGGTCGACGCTGACGCCGCGCTTGTTGGTGTTGAGATAGATGAAGATGCCGCTCTTTTCCGGATCGGGCTGATGTTGCGGGAAGGGACCGCGCCGCCGTGCGAGGTCACCCGCCGGCGGCTCGACTTTGATTACTTCCGCGCCCAGATCGGCAAACAGCTTGGCGCCGAAGGCGGCTGCGACACCTTCGCCGCATTCGACCACTTTGATTGCGCTGAACGGTGACTGCCCCTTGTTGTCCACGTTAATCGACCTGTCCCCCTGGAAATTGCCTGCTTGCGTCCTTGGCGCGTTGCGCCAAGGCTCCCCTCGCGACTCTGTTAATTTCGCCTCGATCGGCTTCCGCGTAAAGATCTGCGCCACCTACTATGGCGGTGTGCGCGAGCAAAGTCAGTCGGAGCGCTTCGCGCTCAACTTCCGCAGTTCGCGCTCGCGCAGATCGCGGCGGCGGATTTTGCCGGTCACGGTCGTCGGGAATTCGTCGATAAACTCGAATTCGCGCGGATACTCATGTGCGGCAAGCCGCCTTTTCACATGTGCTTGGATTTCCTCGATAATCTGCTGCGAGGGCTGGAATCCCGGCAGCAGTTTGACGAACGCCTTGATCGCCTGGCCGCGCCGCTCGTCCGGCACGCCGATTACCGCGCACGACGATACCGCCGCATGCTCAATAATTTTCGCCTCGACTTCAGCCGGGCCGACGCGGTAGCCGGAAGTCTTGATGACGTCATCGGCGCGTCCCTGAAAGTAGACGTAGCCCTCGTCATCCATGTACCCAAGGTCGCCGGTCAGACACCATTCGCCGGCGAACTTCTCGCTCATCGCGTCCGGATTTTTCCAATACTCCTTCATCACCACCGGACTCGATTTGCGAATCGCGATTTCGCCGACCGCGCCGTGCTTGATGGGCGCGCCCTCGAGCACCACCGCGACGTCATGTCCGGGAAAGGGTTTGCCGAGCGGCTCGAGCGTGGGTTTCTCCAGCGCCGAACAGTTGCCGATGAAATAGTTCGCTTCGGTCTGGCCGAAGGCCTGGTTGAATTGTACGCCGAGTTGCTCGTCGACCCATCGCGCCAGTTCCGGACTGACGGGCTCGGCGCCGCTGACAATACAACGCAGGCGCAGATTGCGGTACTTCTCGCGCGGGCCTTTCACTTCGCGCAACGACTTCAGCACCGTGGGCGGATAGAGTCCGATGGTCGCGCCGTACTTCTCGACCAGCTTGAGCATCACGTCCGGGTCGAAGCGCGCTTTGCTGCGATACGCGAGCACCGGAATTCCGTACGGCCAAATCGCGAGCAGGCCGTCGAGCAAGCCGCCCGCCCAAGCCCAGTCGGCGGGGCTGTAATAGAGGTCGCCGTCACGCAGGAAATTGTACGAATAGTCGATGCCATTGTGGCCGATGACATAACGGGCGGCGTGCAGCACACCCTTGGGATTGCCGGTCGTGCCGGACGTATACATCAACAGGACCGGATCTTCCGCGGTAGTCTTCGCGTTGGTGAAATCGTCGGAGGATTGGGCGATAAGGTCGTCGAAGGCGAGCCCGCCGTGGCCGCCGCCGGCGATAATGACGTGCTTCAGTTCGGGCAGCTCTTTGCGAATCGGTTCGATTTTCTCGGCACTCTCGGGCTCCAGCATGATGACGCGCGCGCCGCTGTTGGTAAGACGATAGAGCAGCGCGTCGGTACCGAACAGTTTCGAGATTGGCAGTGCGATCGCGCCGATCCGATACAGCGCCATATGCGCGATCGCGGTCTCGGGCCGCTGCGGCAGATGAAGCGCGACCACGTCGCCGCGGTTGACGCCGAGGGCTTTGAGCGCGTTGGCGAAGCGTTTGCTCAGCGTCGCAATCTGCCCGAACGTGTACCGTTCGACGCGGCCTTCGTCGTCCTCAAAGAGGAGCGCGGGCTTGTCCCGCAAATCGGTATGACGGTCGATACAGTCAACTACGACGTTGTAGTCGGCCGGGATATTCCAGCGATGTCGCGCCCGCGCATCGGCGATATTCTTCGCGTCGTGAACGGTCTGTTCGCGTAAACCAATTAACGCCATGCTCCTGTGTTCCTCCCAAAGCCGTCCGCGCGGCGTCGCGACGGACCACTATAAATTATCTCATTCGCCGGCCTTCGCGGGGATGGCGCGGCTGCTTCATTTGTGCCGCACCGCACCGGTGGGTGGCAAGGGGTGGCAAGAGCTCCAGCGCGCAGCGGCGCTTGACCGGGGCATTGGCACGATTCATACGTGTCAGAGCCGCCGGCTATCAGGCGGCGGAAGATTTTCTCTCGGGTACGGAGCCAACCATGGCAAAGATTGTCGTGCTGCAACATCATCCGGCGGAAAACCTCGGCACGATTGCCGACGCGCTCGAAGACGCGGCGCTCGCATGGCAGTACGTGCGCGTTTTCGACGGCCATCCGATTCCGAAAACACTCAAAGGTGCGGGCGGCGTTATCGTGATGGGCGGCGGCGAGTCGGTCTATCAACTCGACCGCTATCCGTATCTGCGGGAGGAGATGGCGCTCATCGAGAGCGCGCTCAAGGAGGACCGTCCGGTGCTCGGCGTATGCCTCGGCAGCCAGTTGCTTGCGGCCACCCTGGGCGCAACTGTGCGGCGCGGCGAGAGCAAGGAAATCGGATGGTATCCGGTCACGCTCGACGACGCCGCGAGCGACGACCGCCTGATGAAGGGATTGCCGACCACCTTTGTGGCTTGTCATTGGCACAGCGATGTCTTCGACCTGCCGGCGGGCGCGGTCGCGCTGGCGTCGTCGGAAAAAACCCCGGTCCAGGCGTATCGCTATGGCGCCAAGGCCTATGGGCTTTTGTTCCACGCCGAGATGACGCGCGAAATCATCGATGCGCTGGCGAGCGAATTCGGCGAGGGACTGAAACGTGTTGGCATCGACGGCGAGGCGATCCTTTCACAGACCGAGGCGCATCTGCCGCCGCTCGCGAAGATCGGCAGCGCCATCTTCAGCCGCTGGGCCCGCCCGATCGAGGGCACCTGACGGCTGGCGTCAGGTGGCGCGCGGCGGCACAATAGAGGTATCTTGAAAGTATCTTTAAGACGGGAGGCGTCAGGCCATGACGGCGCGAGTTCATGTTCATCTTAAGGTTGCGGACCTCAACATCAGCCGCGAGTTCTATGAGAAGTTTCTCGGCGCCGCGCCGGTCAAGCAAAAGGACGATCAGATTAAATTCCTCCCGCCGTGCGCACCGATCAATCTGACCCTGACGCCGCTGCGCGAAGGCGTCAATGAGCTTGGCCGCACGCTCAGCCATCTCGGTATCGAAGTAGAGTCCAACGATCTCATGATCGAGCATCTGCGGCGCGCCAAGGCGGCCGGAATCGCCGTGCGCGAGCAATTGAATGTCAACTGCTGCTACGCCAATCAGAGCAAATTCTGGGTGATCGATCCCGACGGCGTCGAATGGGAGGTCTATCATCTGAACTACGACCTCGAGGAGAAGCACGGCGGGCGCGTCGAAATTATGACGAGCGCGGCCCGGTCGCGTTGCCAGTAATTACCTCCGATGTCTGCTGTTCGCCTTCTTTCAACACCGACGATTGAGCGCCAGGTTCGTTGCGTGCGGCTTTGAATCTCGCGCCCGTTTAGCCCGGAACTGCCGTCACAGACCGAGCGATCCCTGTGCGCCGCGGCGGCGCTCAGCGGGAACCGAAGCGCCTTCGTCGCTGAGCAGCTTGCGTTTAATCGGCAGGCCCCAGCGATAGCCGGTCAGCGAACCGTCGGCGCCAACCGCACGATGACACGGTATGAAAATAGAAATCGGATTGGAGCCGACCGCATGACCGACGGCGCGTGGTGCATCAGGACGCCCCAACCGCTTCGCGATCTCGCCATAGGAACGGGTCGTGCCGCGCGCGATTGCGCATAGCTCACGCCATACCGCGAATTGAAACGGGGTCGCGCGGATATCCACCGGCAAATCGATCTCCGCCGTCTTGCCGCTGAGATACTCCAGACTGGCCGAGGCATATGCATCTGCGGCGTGATCGTCGCGGATAATTTTCGCCTCCGGATAATCGCCACGCAATTCGGATTCGAGGTATTCGTCCACGTCGCTGAGGCTTAGCCAGCAGACGCCACGTGCTGTCGCGGCAACCAGCATCCGTCCGTATGGTGAATTGACAATCGTGTATTTGATGTTCGCGCCGCGTCCGCGCGGACCGTAACTCGCGGTCGCGATGATTAGTTCACCCGCGCCGCCGCCATCGGCAGGGTAGAAAATATGTCCCGCGCCGTTTGTCTCCATCGCAAAGCCTCCATCGCGCGAAGCTTCCGCGCCGATTCGATATCGCCCGGCGAATGTTAGCGCCGGTGCTTCATTGAGCAAGCTGACTTCAGTAGTCGCAAGCTGTTCCATACTATATTGAAACCCCGGCCACGGTGATGGTGTGAAATGGCCGTTAACGGCGTGTCGGCAGTCTCCGTGGGCTGGGGAAAAGACGGGAGAATCTCCTCCGCGCAAGCCTATTCTGTAGTTCTGAACGCTAATCCGCGAAAAGAAGCATGGCAGGATTGTTTACCGCGTACCGAATGCCAGGATGCGCTTGCCGCAGAACTTCCCTGGGGAGCCTCCGCACAAGTCATTTTTGTCAACGACAGCTTGTGCGGAGCTTCCCTGGCGTCTGCGGGGCTAGCGCGTGCTGCGCTCAGCCCTTGGGCAGCTTGAGCACGCGCTCGCCGATGATGTTGTGCTGAATTTCGCTGGAGCCGGCCGCGATAGTAAGGCCACGCGCCGCGATCGTCCGCTGCATCCAGCGCCCGCCTTCGATCGCTCCGAGCGAACCCTTGTCGAGCGTGCCGTAGGGGCCGAGTAATTCATCGGCGAACATCGCGACGCGCAGATTAAGTTCGGTCGCGAACAATTTGCCAAACGAACTTTCCGGTCCTGGAATCCTGCCCTTGAGTTGCGCCGTCAGCGAACGGTAGCGGCTGAGCCGCGAGCAGCGCGCCTCGATCGCGAACTGCGAGAGTTTCTGGCGCACGTATGGATGCTTGCATGCGGGCATCCCGTCGAACTCGAGGTGCTTGGACAGGTCGAGCAGTTCATTGATGGTGCGCTCGACCGGATGGCGTGTGCCGCCGGAGACGCGTTCGTACATCAGGGTGGCGATCGACACTTGCCAGCCGCCGTTGATCTCGCCGACGAGATTTTGCTTCGGCACCCGCACGTTATCGTAAAAAACTTCGTTGAAGCCTGCGTCACCGGTGATTTGGACCAGCGGACGAACCGTGATGCCTCGGGTTTTCATGTCGACCAGCAGGTAGGAGATACCCTTGTGCTTGGGCGCGTTGGGATCGGTGCGCACCAGCAGCACTTGCATATGCGCGCGATGGGCGAGGCTGGTCCATACCTTCTGGCCGTTGATGACGAAATCGTCGCCATCGAGCACGGCACGCGTCTGCAAGCCCGCCAGATCGGAGCCGGCGTTGGGTTCGGAATAACCCTGGCACCAGATTTCCTCGCCGCTCAGCATTTTATGCAGGTAACGTTTTTTCTGGCCTTCAGTACCCATGAACATCAGGGTCGGTCCGATGCGGTCGATGGCGAGTTGGTTGGCGCCGTAAAGTGGCAGCGCGAAACTCAGGACTTCGTCCTGGTAAATCGCCTGCTCCATCAGATTGGCGCCGCCGCCGCCGTGTTCCTTGGGCCAATGGAGCGCGACATAGCCGGCGTCGTAGAGCCGGCGATGGTATTCGAGCAGGCGCTGCCAGCGGCTGTCGTCGCCGGCGTCAAGCAGGCTTGCGGTCGAGGCGCCGGGACCGCCGTCGCGGCCGCGGCCAAAGACTTCGCTCGAATTCTGTTCGAGCCATGAATGAATTTTCGCGCGCCAGGCTTCTTCTTCGGGCGTGTATCTGAAATCCATGCCGGGACTCCGAGGAATCAGGTTTCTTCTTTTGCGACGCGCGCAGTATAGCAATTACGGATGCGCGGCGTTAACCGCGCCGCGTGTCGCGCCTGTAGGCGGCGAATCTTCTTTTGCTGGAATCCGGGAGGCTTTGCTATATGATAATGCGTTGATGATCTTCTGGCAGCCGCACTCAGTCGTGCGACGCCTTGTATAAAGCGGGTGTATGGCAGATGGCGTTCAAAAATATCAAGGTTCCTTCCGATGGTGAGAAAATTCGGTTGGTCGATGGCAAACTGCACGTTCCCGACCGGCCCATCCTACCTTTCATCGAGGGCGACGGCACCGGTCCCGATATCTGGCGCGCCTCCCAATACGTGTTCGACCACGCGGTCGAAAAGGTCTACGGCGGCAAGCGCAAGATCGCCTGGATGGAGGTCTTCGCCGGCGGGAAATCGTACAACATGTTCAATACCTGGCTGTTGGACGAAACCGTCGACGCCTTCAAGGAATACCTGGTCGGAATCAAAGGTCCGCTGACCACGCCGGTGGGCGGCGGTATCCGATCGCTCAACGTCGCGCTGCGACAGTTACTGGACCTTTACGTCTGCCTGCGTCCGGTGCGCTATTTCAAGGGCGTGCCGAGCCCGGTCAAGAATCCGGAGAGGCTCGACGTCGTCATCTTCCGCGAGAATACCGAGGACATATACGCCGGCATCGAATGGCAGGCGGAGACGCCCGAGGTCAGGAAGGTCGTCAAGTTTCTGCAGGAGGAGATGGGGGTCGACAAGATCCGTTTCCCCAACACTTCGGGAATCGGTATCAAGCCGGTCTCGAGCGAAGGTTCCGAGCGGCTCATCCGCGCAGCGCTCGACTACGCGATTTCGCACAACCGCAAGAGCGTGACGCTGGTCCACAAGGGCAACATCATGAAGTTCACCGAAGGCGCCTTCCGCGACTGGGGTTACCAGATCGCCAGGAACGTCTTCGGCGCGGTCGAAATTGACGGCGGGCCATGGTGCAAAATCCCCGATGGCAAGCCGGGCGCGGGGCTGGTCATCAAAGACGCCATCGCTGATGCCATGTTGCAGCAGATTCTCACGCGGCCGGCGGAATAT
>JBOHWJ010000336.1:0-3525 GCA_050736495.1 Binataceae bacterium (SeqCode)
CCCTTTGGCCACTCGGGAACCTCTCCGCGCAAACGCCCCTCCGGGCCAAGCCGATGGCCAGAATCGAACTGGCAACCTACTGATTACAAGTCAGTTGCTCTACCGTTGAGCTACATCGGCTCCGAGCTTGAAAACATTCTAATTATGTCGCCCGGTTGTCGAAGTCAAGAAACCGGCTCTGAACAGCGGTAGGCTTCTTGCTAGCCCGCCCTGCGTCGCGCGATCTCGAACAGCACGACCGCCGTGGCAACCGCCACGTTAAGTGAGTCCACCCGTCCGCGCATCGGAATATGCACAACAAAATCAGCCCTTTTCTTCACTAACTCGCGCACGCCATGCCCCTCCGAACCGGCTATCACCACCAGCCGCCTTGTGATGTCCAAATCGTACAACCCGACGCCGCCCTTGGGCGCCAGCGCCGCGATCCAATATCCGGCCTGCTTGAGTGATTCAAGCGTCTGCGCCACATTGCCACAGCGTGCTATCGCCAAGTGGATCCAGGCGCCGGCCGAGGCTTTGATCGCCACCGGCGTAAGCCCGGCCGTATGGTCACGCGCGAGCACTACCGCTCGCACCCCCGCCCCTTCGGCCGATCGCAGCAGGGCGCCCAGGTTGCGCGGGTCGGTGACGCCGTCCACCAGCAGCAGTGGATCCGGCCGTGCCGCCAGCACCTCCTCCAATCCCGCGTACTGGTACTCGCGAATAATCGCAACGATACCCTGATGACGCGTTTCGGAGCCGGCCATGCGCCGGAACTCCTCTTCGGCGGCACTGATGATCTTGCCACCCGCGGCCCGAACCGCGTTGGCCTCGGGCCTGAAACGCGCCTCGGTTCCCGCGCGCAGGTAGAGCGTACGCACTGCGGCGGGCGTCGCGGCAATAAGCTCGCGTACCGGCTCCACGCCGAAAATTAGATCGCCATTGTCATGGCGGGCGTGGTCGTATTCATGGCTGCGGCTGTCGGCCGACGCCCCTTCATGGCGTCCGCTGTTGCGTGATGCGCTGCCATGCGACCCGTCATACGCGTCGTTTTCACGTGGCGGGAGATCGCGCGCCAGCTTCCGGCGTAGTCCCGCGCCCACGCTGTGCGGCGCATGGTGGCGCGCGCGGCCGCCTTGCGGTCTGGCATGACGTGGCCCCGCGTCCTGCGTTCCATCGCGTGAGCGCTCACCGCGTCCCCCGCGTGGAAGCTCGCGCTGTTCGGTATGCTGACGCTCGTCTCGCGGACCTTCGCCCGGCGCCTCGTGGCGTTGCTTGCCCCAATCCGAAAAACTGGAACTACCAGCGCCGGGACGCTGTCGGCGATTCTTCATTGCGCCCAATCTTATCCACGCGTTGGCCCGTCATGACAGCGATCATAGCAGGTGTCCGCATGACGGCGGCGGGTGCGCGAGCCGCAGTGACGGTGAAACGACTACCAGCCGGCCGCAAGCTCTTCCATTGCGCGCATTATGCGTGCGCGCTTTTCCTCCGCCGTCTTTGCATAGGAGTTAAGCTTGATAGTCGAGGTGGTAATCCCCGCCCGCTCGTAATCGCGCAGTCGTGTGAGCCATCGCGCGGGCGTGCCGAAGACGAAAATCGCCTCGACCATGGCGTCCGGCACCGATTGCAGCGCCTTTTTGCGATCGCCGGCGTTCCACGCCTCCAGTGCGACTTTAGCCTCACTTTCATAGCCGATTTCGCGAAAGAAGCGGTTGTACTGCGGCACCGTAAGATAAGCGGTCAGCTCACGGCGCAATTCCTCGCGCACCAGTTCCTCGTCCTCGTCCACCGCCAGCGCGATGCGGCATACCACGTCGAGGTTGCCGTCCGGTTTACCCGCCCTGCGAGCGCCGTCGCGAATATGCGCCAGCATCTGCGGGAAGGTCTCGGGCGTAACGAAATTGACGATGGCGCCGTCGCCGAGCTCACCCGCCATGTGCAGCATCTTCTCGCCTTGCGCGCCGATATAAATGGGCGGCGGCGTTTCCATCGGCGGATCGAGACGGAAGCCGTTTATCCGCACCGCCTTGCCCTGCATGGTAACCTTCTCACGATTGAACGCGGTGCGAAGCGCCGCCACTGTCTCGCGCATCCGCGTAAGCGGCAGCCGGTACGGCACCCCCATCCATTGCTCGGCGATCGTGGGCGTGGTGATACCTAGTCCGAGCACGAAGCGTCCGTTGGAAATTTGCTGTAACGACGCCGCCGACATCGCGATGAGCGCCGGCGGACGCGTAAATACCGGCACGATCGCCGTGCCCAGGCGCATCCGCTCACTGGCGACCGCCGCCGCTGCGAGCGGCGAGAAGGCGTCGGTCTGATAAGTCTCCGAAGACCAGGCGTCGCTGAAGCCGAGCCGCTCGGCATGCCGTACCAGCTCGATCAGATACTGGTTGAAAAACCCATCAAGTGGAAGCGTGATTCCAAGGCGCATCGTCACTGGTAATTCCTCGTTGCGAGCCGCGTGCCGGGAGCGGCCGGACCGCGCCGAGACGCGCGCAACTTCCGGCCGCGCCATGCGCGCGGGCTCAGGTTTTCAAATTCAGCACCTGCGCCAGATGGAGCGGGCGCCGATCGGGACAGAATTGCCGTATCTGCGAACGGCAGGCAAAGCCATCGGCGACTATCAGCGTATCGGCCACGCTGTTGCGCACGGCGGGCAGCAGCACGCGCTCACCGATCGTACGCGAAATCTCGTAGCGCTCCGCGCCGTAGCCGAACGCACCCGCCATCCCGCAGCATCCGGAATCCGGCGACTCCACCGCAAGGCCCGGCACCTTCCTGAGCAGCGCGAGTTCGTCCGTGAGGCTGGCCAGCGCCTTCTGATGGCAATGGCCGTGGACGAGCGCACGGCCGCCGAGTTGCGGCGGCGTCAGCGCGGGGGCCTCGCGCGCGAGAAATTCATCGAGCATGAAACTGTGCTGGGCGAGAGCGCGGGCTTCCGAAACGCGCGGGAACATTGACGGCAATTCGTCGCGAAAGCTAAGAATGCAGCTTGGCTCCAGGCCAACCACGCTGACACCGCGCGCGACAAAGGGCGCCAGCGCTGCCATCGCACCGAGCAAGCGCCGGCGCGCCAGGTCAAGCATTCCCTGGTCGTAGAGCGGCCGCCCGCAACACAGGTCGCGCGGCGGTATAACGACGCGAAAACGCGCGCGTTCGAGCACTTCGACCGCCGCTATCGCGACTTCGGGCTCGAAAAAATTGTTGAAGGTATCGGGAAAAAGCAGGACCTCTTTGCCGGTCTCATTGGCGGCTTCGCGCGCTTTGAACCACGCGCGAAAGGTGCGCGGCGCGAATCTCGGCAAATTGCGCTCCGGATGAAGCCCGAGGTGGCGCTTTACCCAGCCACCAAACGTGCTTTGTGAGACGCGGTTTGCCAGCGCCGGGGCGACCGCCGCGGCACGCGCCACTTCATGAATCCGGCCGAAAAATTCCGCTGCCAACGGCCGCCGATTCACTTCGTAATAGCTGCTCAGGAACTCGGCCTTGTACGCGGCCATATCGACCGACGCCGGACATTCGACCTTGCAGCCCTTGCAC
>JBOHWJ010000337.1:0-12708 GCA_050736495.1 Binataceae bacterium (SeqCode)
GTACACGCTGGTCGGCGAGCGCGGCCGGCGCGGCGGTGTCCGCGATTAGGTCCGTGGCAGCGCTAATGGCGTTCATGGAATCAGCCGCAGCAGCTTGAGCGGCTTGAGCCGCCAAGCTGGTTTATGGCTTAGCCGCTCCTGCTCGTAGGGACCGCATACACGGCGATAATCGCAGTAGCGGCATTCGTCGCGGGCGGGTGCCGCGGGCAAGAAGCCTTCGGCTAGCGCGGCGCCAAGCGCGGTGACGAATTGAGTGGTGACTTCGCGCGGCGTCCGTTCCAACACGTTGCGCGTGGCCCATTGATGGGCCTCGTTTCTAAGCGTGGTCTCGTCGATGCGTTCGCGCGCGGTCGTGCGAAAAACCTCAAGCACGTCTTTTTCGAGCGCGCCGATATCCGCCGAATCGAGAATCGCATTGGCCGTGCGCCTGAATTCAACTACGCATTCCTCGTAGCTGCCCGTCGCCGTGCAATAGTACAGGCGGCCGGCTTCAACCGGCTCACCCAGTACGCGCTCGGCGGCGAGTCCGTAGAGTACCGGCTGCAGCGTCTTGCCGCCGCCTATCATCAAATGCTTGCCGGCGCGCACGCGGCCGGTCTTATGGTCGGTTACGCGCAATTTGCCGTCAGCCGCGCGTTCGACCAGGTCGATCGAACCGCGCAGCCTGATACCCTCGCCCAGCTCGACCGCTTCGGCGACGCTTTTGGGGTCCGCCTGCGCACGGTCGGCGAGCCCGAACGCAAGCTCGAAGCGTTCGGGACGCCAGCCCGCCGAGTCGTCGGCCGCACGCCTCAGCCACTCGCGCAGGTCCGCGCGAATCGAATCGATTCCGGCCTGCCATACGCGCTCAATCGCCGGCGCCAATTCGTCGTGATAATGCGCGGCGACCGCTTCGAGCTTCAGCTCCGCCGCCGCGTAAGCGTGGTCGAGGTTCTCGCGCGTGACCGGCAGCAGCCCGGCCGTCCTCAGCGCCGTCAGCAGATCGAACTGAACTTCATGAAACAGCGCGCCACGCGTCAGCGGATCGATAACCTCGATCGCCTCGGCTTCCTCGCGCGGCTCCAGGCGATGAATCGCCTGGAGAAAAAAACGATACGGACAGGCGGCAAAATTCTGCAGGGCGGTCGGCGAATACGAGCGGGCGTTCAGTTGATGGCGCGCGAGCGCGGCCAGTTCGCCGGGGTCGGGGTCGACCAGGCCGTCGTTGGGCGTCCACAGCCGCAGCCATCGGCGCGCCCGCGCCCTGAGCGCGCGCCCCAGATGTGGATTGGCGCCGAGCAGGTAATTGGCCGCACCGGTAGTGGTTTCCGGATCGGCATCGACTAGTTTGTCGAGGATCGCGAGGTCGAATTCGATATCGTCGATAGCGTCGGCCGGCCGCGACGGCGCGGGCCATCCGAGCCGGGTCACACGCTCGCCCGCGGCGCGGCGCGCAAGCTCGTCGAAGCCGGGCAACCGCCCTTCAGCCGCGCGCAGCACCTCGAGCGCGTAAAACGACGGCACTCGCGGCCGCCCCTGATCGAGGTCGACACGCGGATAGGAGAGCATCGTGGCGCGCGTGGCGGCGCCCACCGCAATCCTCAGCGCAAGCCGCTCGGCGGCAACGCGATCCGATTGTACCGACAGGTTAAGACCGGTCAGGCGGCGCACCGCGTCGGGCAGGATCGGATCCTCGGTCAGTTTTTTTGGAAATACTCGCTCTGCCACGCCGGGAATGATGGTGAGGTCAAATTCGAGTCCGCGCGCGTAGCTGGTGGGCGCGACAAAGACCGCGCCATAGCGCCGCCGCCGCGGCCGATCCTCTAGTCGGCCCAGCCGATCGGCCAGTACGATACGCACTTCGTCGAGCGTGACCGGTCCCACCGGTCCCATCGGGTCGATTTCAGTGAACGCGGCCAACACGCTATTGCGATCGCGCACGGCGCATCCAACCAGCGCGCGCAAGTGATCGAGCCATTGTGCCCACGCCGCGCACGCTGGCAGCGCTGCCAGCGCGTCGATAATCGGGATTGCGACTTCGCGCAAATGGCCGAGATCGGTCAGATGGCGATCGAGCGAAGCGGCATAGGCGTCGTCGTTACCTACCGCGGCGCGCTTGAGTCTTAACTCGGCTTCGAGGCCTCTAAGCCGGATTTCCCAGCGCTCGCGACTACCGATGACGGCGGCGTCGACCAGCAATCGCTCCCAGCGCCATGGCGCACGCACGGTACCTTCCACCACCGGTACCGGATCGGTGCCTACCGCGAAAACCGCCGGCGCCTCACTCACCGGCGCGGTCGTGGAACGCAGCGGGCTGGCGACGAGTTCATTGTCGGGCGTGACGAATCCGCCCGCGCCGGCACCAGCGCCGTCGCCACTTGCGGCGGCGTCGGGGCGGTCGGGCACCTGCGCCAGCGAAAGGTATTCGGCGAAACGGCGTGCGGAAAGACTCTCCGCGGCGCATCTAAGCAACGCGAGCAGCGCACGCCCACCGGGCTCCGGACGGTCGGTGCCGCGCGCAAAATAAGCCGGAATACCGGCGCGGTCGAGGGCTTCGGCGAGATACGGCGCGTACCGCTCCGGCTCATGCAGCAGCACCGCGATACGGTCGAAGGCAACGCCCAGCGAAGCCTCGGTCTGGATTCGCCGCGCGATCTCAACGCACTCCTGCATCTCACCCGGGGCCGACAGCAGCACAACGGATTCATCGAGCGCGCGCTCGGACGGCGCGACGTCGGCGAACAGGTAATCCTGCAGGCGCGCGAGCGAGCTGGGCGCGCCGCCATTCGGCGCACTCGCGGTACGAGCGCTGAAAGACTCGTCCCTGTTGGACCCATCCGGTGATGAGCCGCGCGCTGAGGGGCATGAAGCGACCGCAACGCCGAGCGCGCCGCTGATGAACTCGCGCGTGCGCGCGTCATCGGTGGGTACGGTGGCCATCAGCGTGGGCGCCCGCGCGGCGATCGCGGCGACAAAATCGCGCTCGCTCGCACTTTCGATCGCGACATCGAGCAAAAGCGCCGGCAACGCCGCGAAGCGGCAATGCCGATCCGCGACAGCGGCAATCGCAATCTCCAACATCCCGGCGCGATCGAGCAACTTCGCCTCGCGGAGTTCGGTTTCGAATTGTTGCAGCATCGCACAGAGCGCCGGCCCGGGGCCCACCATGCGCCCGAGCGCGGCCGGCTCAACCCGGTTCAGCCGCAGTTCCGCAAGCGTCCGCGCCAATGCCCCGGGGAAGCCGGGGCGGTCGAGCACCGGGCCGAACCATGCGACTTGCGGCGAGTCCTTGAGCCGGAATACGGCGCGCGCGGCGACCGCCTCGGCGGCGAGTCCGGCGGCAGCCGCCAATCCAGCGGCGGCCATGCGCTCAGCGGCAAGCAACCCGATCAGGCGGCCAAACGTCAGCCGATGAATCCCAAAGAGCGCTCCGCGCGCCGTCCCGAGCGACCGCACGATGCCGTCGGCCGCCTCCTGGCTCGGCGCTATCACGACCGCCTCGGCCGCCGGTGCGAGCGCGGCGAGCCATGTGCGGGCGGCATCGATACGGTCGGCCGCGCGCGGCGATGAGACTATTTGTCGTGATGGCGTTGGCATCGTCAGGCCCCTACTCTGTGACCATCGTCTATGGCGGCGGCGCCAGGCCGCAAGAGGCGGGCGCAAGCTCAATCCACAGTGGCGGGCGCAGGCGGCTCGTGGCTGAGTCATCTCACAACGCGCGCGCACAACGACCATCGGCATACTCACATGCCTGTTTCGTTCCGCGCATGAGATAGCCTCGACAATTGCCCGCACCATTGAGTCAGACGCCGTGCCACTATGACCACCAATCAGGAAATTGCGCTCGCGATGATTGCCGCCTTCGGCATGCTCGCGCCGCTGGCGCTGATGGGTGGGTTCCTGGTGGTCGGGATGGCGCGGGAGCGCAACGCCAACCGGCGCGGCCCAAGCGGATCCGACGTCAATCGCAGGCTCCCATCCACCAAGGGCTCGGGATGGGTGCTGACGTGGCGCGCGCTCAGGCGCAAATGCCCGGTATGCGGGGAGCGGCGACATCTTCAGATCGCATTTCAAGATGAATCCGAGCTGTCCGCGATGCGGCGCGGTATTCTTCAAGAACGAGGGCGAATGGCTCGGGCCCGCTGTCCTCGACTACACGGTCGCGATCGGCGGCGCCTTGATGGCGTGGGCGGCGTTAGTATTCCTGGGTTATCCGGAGGCGGTCAAGCTTAGCGTCGCCGCCGTGGTCGTGTTCGGCGGACTGGTCGGACTGGCGCCATGGACGCGCAGCCTGTGGGCACTACTGCTGTATATTTGTGGCGAGATCGAACCCGGCGACGCACCCCCGGCGCCATCCGCGGCGGCGGTTACGTGGCCGGGCGACGTCGAGCCTACGCGCGCGAGTCATCCTGCCTGACATATTTAAGCGTGCGAGACTCGGCCTTCCGGGGGCGGCCTGGAAGCTACGCACTCCCTACGCGCTCAGCCAGACCGGGTCACCGACGCGCACCTTGCCGGCCGCGCCGATCGAGGCGAAGACGCCGACCTGGCCGCGATGATGCTGTGCGCAAGCGCGCAGGATACGGAGATCGCGCGGCAACTGGGCTTGTGCATGGGTCGTCATGACGCAGCGCAGCGCCGGCCGCATCGCGACGATCTTCACGCTCTCCCCAGCCGCAAGCGTGCCTTCGAGCCACCCGTCCTCGATAAAACCGCCGTTGCCGCTGTTAGTCTCGACATAGATGTTGGGGCGAAAGCGGCGCGGATCGAGTTGCGCATCCTCACCGGCCAGCCGATGCATGTGCGCGAGCGTTTCGGTCGTCAACACGTGAATCGACGCGGAATCGAAAAACGTGCCGCGCGGCAGGCCAAAGCTGTCGGGCAGGGTCTCGCGCGTGAAGGCGGGCTGCATGGTTTCCACTGGCACATCGGCAAAGACGTTTGCCGGGTCGATTTCGGCGCGCAACCGTTGGTCGGCGACGGCACGCTCGAGCGTGACCTTGCGACCGAGCACGGCGGAAAGCACGGTCGAAGCGTCGGCGTCCTGGGCGTGGATCGCACGGCCGTCGGGAAGGGTTATGCGCAGCGGTGCGAGTTCGCCGGGGTACGGCGCCGATTCGTAGCCGGCGCGAAACCCGAACATGTTCGCCCATTTCTTGGCCGTGACCACGCGGCCGTTGACGACCTCGCGCAACGCCCACGCGCGGTCGCCGATTACGCCGCTGTCGCCGACCTCGAACTGGTCGACCTGCTCGCCCAGCATCGACTTTACGGGGTAGCGGAACAACGCCTTTACAACTCCGACTTGCCGTCTCTCCATCGTTGTATCTCTCTCTCCGCCGTCTCGCGAACGGCTCAACTCGTCAGCATGACCGGGTCACCGATACCAACGGTCCCGGGCATGGCGACCGACGCGAAGACGCCGACGTAAGCCTCGTGATGCTCCCACGCGGTGCGCAGAATAGCGGGATCATGCGGCAGATTCCATTGCGGATGCGTCGTCATTGCGCAGCGCAATGCCGGACGTATCCCTGCAATACGCGCGGTCGCGCCGATTTCAAGCATGCCACCAAGCCATTGGTCTTCGACGAAACCGCTGGCGCCGTCATCGCCGGTATCGACACAAATGTTGGCGCGAAAGCGGCGCGGATCGAAATCGGAGGGACCATGCAATCGGCGCAGATGCGCGAGCGTCCCGGTAGCGAGAATGTGGATCACGTCCTCGTCGAAGAAATCGCGATTCGGCGGAAACATCGTACCCGTGACCACCGCCTCCAGTTCTTCTGGCGAAAGCCGTGCAGCTCGGATCTGCTCCAATTTCACTTCACGCCGAAACAACGACGAAAGCACTTGCGCGGCGGCGGGATCATCGGCGCGAAGTGAATTTCCATCCGGCAGATCGATCACGACCGTGCCGCTGGCGGACGCTCCGGGCTCATCCCGGTAGCGCGCGCGCAACGCCAGCATCGCGGCCCAGGTCCGCGCGCTCATGATGCCGCCGTATTTGAGCTCGCGCAGCGCCCATGCGCGATCGCCAAGCGTACCGTTCTCCGTGATCATCGCTTCGCTGAGCGGCTCACCGCGCATCGATTTCACTGGATAGCGCCAGAGCGCGCTGACCTGACCAATTTGCCGCCGTCTCATCGCGTGAACACCAGCGCATCGCGAGCGACTATCGAGCATGCGCCTTAGCAGGGTATTGAGAGCGAAGGACGATTGCCCATAGTTTTTTCTGGGTTTCTCAATACTCTGCCAAGTCTTCTCCTGTTCGGACTTTACGCGGATGGCGCCGCGACAATCAAACCCGACGCCAATCGAGGTGACACGGCGGCAAGCGTCGCGTTCAGCCCTTCGATGTCGGCGGGCGCGGGAATTGAGATCGGCTTGCCGTAGGGCGGACTAACCGGCGTGCCAACGGTTGCGGAGGGGTTCGACGAAGGACCGATGGAAGGGCCGGACGCTGGAGCCTCCGAGTCCGGGCTGGCGCTCGTTGCCATGGGTGTCGGCACCGCAGGCGACGGCGAAGCCGCGCCCACCGCTACCGGTTCCTTGGGTTCGTTCTCGGCGGCTGGCGAACCGGAGACCAACGGTGAGGCCGACTCCGCCGGCGTCGGCACCGCAGTCGGCACGAATACTGTCGGCACCGGTGATGGCTCCGCCGGCGCCGTGCCGGGCGACGCCGCCGGCGACTCGGCCGGCCTTGCGTTCGGCGCTTGCGCACCCGGCATCACCGCTGTGCCCACGCCATATTCGTAAACCAGTTCGCCGCCCTCATGACCCTGATAAATGATCGCGATCACGGCAAGCACGGCGATGACGAGGTAGAGCGCGCGGCTGCGGCGAAGAAAGCCGACAAATTCCACGCACAGCCGCCATAGCGCCAGCACGAGAAATACCCACGGCAGGATGTCGCCGAGCTGGGCATGGCGCTTCAGCACGTCCTTGGCCGGGCCGGTGACTTCTTTCCAGACACGATCCGCCTCCCATCCGCCGGTCAGATTCGACCCCCAAGCCGCCGCCGCGCCGACTATCATCAGGCACACCGCCATATAGCGGATCCATACACGGCTCGGGACCAGGCTGGCGACGAGGTCGGCGATAACGGCGACAATGAGAATCGCGACCGTGAAATGGTCGACGAAAGAATGCGGTTGAAGAGCCTTTATCGCGTCGACGAAGGATTGCATCTGGACTCCCTGTGGTTGTATGCGTGTCGCGGTACAGGCGGCGCCGGAACCTCACACCCGTCAAATCCCGCGCCCGGCGCCGCATCTCCATTATCGAGCCGTTTCCGGGTTCAACTCACCAGCGGCGGTCGCGCCGCAGGCAAGGCGAATCCCGGCGGACGAGGCGAAATCACTGATGGTAGAGTGCGACGCCGGGCACGCAATTCCGTCATTGCCTCATCATGACGAGCCGCCGTTACCTCGCGATGGCGGTGAGAATCATCCGCACGTGATGCGCGAGCACACGGCGCAATCCGTACTCGTCCGTGCCAGCTTCGCCCTCCCTTCGAAATCAGGATTATGTCAATCGCTGAAAACCCTCTCAAGCTGTGCGCCCGCGAGTCGCGCTCAACTCATGGCGCAAAAATCACGGTTGGACCGGAAACCGGAGTGCGGCGAACAAAGAGCGTGGTGCTATGCGACGTGACCCGGCTCCATACGCGCGCGGCGGCCAGATAGGAGAGTGCGCGCTTGAGGTCGAGGTCCGCGAGCGCGGGCGACCAGCCCTCCTCGTAGTCGAACTCGAACTGCGTACCCGCACCGCTGTCGGCAATGCGCTGTTCGCCGTCCACGATCATCGTCGCGTCCCCGGGTTTCGCGACCGGCCGTAGCCGGCGCAGGTACCATCGCAGCGGCGCGGCCGTCTCGGCAGCGAAGAAAACTGTCGCGTCGGCGGGCGTGATCCCCCTTGCAGCCGCGGCGCATTGCGTGGGCGTATCGAGCGTGGTGGCGGCGTTCGCATAGAGACTCAACTGCCGCGCCCACGGCGCCTGGCCGGCGGCTGGCGCATAGTGGACAAAATTGGCGAGCACCTGAACGTACACCGTAAGGATCGCTAAGGCCAAAAGCGGATAACGGACCGCGCGCCACGCCCCGGTATGATGCAGGTAGTCGACGCCGAAAGCGCCCACCATCGCCATCGGCACCACCATCTGCAAGAGCCACTGCGGCCGGCGCGATGGCGTCCACAAATAGAACGCGAGGCTCAGCAGCGCCCATAGCAGGCACCATATGGCGAAACGCGAGCGCACCCGCCCAGTGATAATCACAATCGCGCCCACGGCGGCCAGGATCACGATGAGAAATTCGTAGAGCCCGAGTGGCGGCACGTACAGGCGCAGGCCCGCGATATAGCCGGCGGGACTTTGCGCCGTCTGCCATAGCCCGCGCACGCTCGCGCCGAGTCCCGTGAGCCGCATGCCCCCTGGCAGCATGGCCGCAGAGAGCAACCACACCGCGACCGCGATTACCGCCGCGACGGCGACCAGGACAGCGCGGCGCGCCCACCATACGCGCATGCGCAACCACACGTTGCGTGCGCTTGCCACTTCCCACAGACCCAGCAGCGCGAGCGCGACGGCGAAAATCGCAAGCGTAATCAAGCTGGTGGGATCGGCGGCAGCCATCAGGCCGAGAACGACCCCGAAGCCGGCCGCGCGCCGCATACCGGGCTGCCACTTGAGCGCCATGAAGACGCATAGCCCGACCAGCGTGAACGCAACCGCCGGCGTCACGGTTGTGTTCGCGCGCGAAAACCAGGTGACGCTGGGCGAAATCGCGAGCATCGCGCCGAGCGCGAGAGCGCCCGCGCGTCCGACGTAATGGCGCATCTCGAACGTCATCGCGATCAGCAGCAGCCCGCTTAGCGCGAAAATTAGCCGTGCCGCGAAGTCACCCGAACCGGCGGCCGCGAACAGCCCCGCGTCCAACAGATGGACCCAGCCACCGTATGCGGGA
The DNA here is from genome assembly GCA_050736495.1 of Binataceae bacterium (SeqCode). Classification (GTDB taxonomy): domain Bacteria; phylum Desulfobacterota; class Binatia; order Binatales; family Binataceae; genus JBOHWJ01. The sequence goes on from JBOHWJ010000337.1 coordinate 8,943, forward strand.
TGATAACCGGCGCTGGCGTTCGGCGCCGCCGCGGCCAGCGCAAAGCCATAAAGCGCGTGCCGCGCTTCGCTCGCCTCGAGTGGGCGCGCACCCAGCTCCACCAGGCGCGTCGCCACCGTCCATAGTCCGATCACGAACCAGCCGAAATGCTCCACCGTGACTACGTGGAGCGGACGCCTGAGCCGTTCCAGACTTGCGTCACGGTCCGGCTCGGCAACGGACGAAGCGAGTTCCGGTTGGTGGTGCTCGCTCAGTTCGATCCCGAGCCGCCATTCGCCGGGGTCACTCTTCTCGCGCGAGGTCATCGCGAGAACAGCGCTATTTGCGAAGGCCGCGAATGTCAACCGGCGGACCGCACCGATAGCCTCCCGCAGCCGCAGACCGGCGGTTTAATCAAATTTTCAGGTGGCAATGGTTCTGTCGCTGGCTCGCAGCGGTTATGCTTCAGAATTCGGGTTTTCGTGATGGCAGTCGCCCACATCAGCGTTAGGCGCGCGATAAATGCTCTGCTCTCGTTTCTGGTGATAGCGGCGCTGATCGCGCTTTTTTTCGCCTTCCGCCGCCACGGCGGAGCGCTGCGTGCGCCGCACGTCTCGGTTTCAATTCGAAACCTGCCTTACTACGCGTTCTGCTCTTTCTACCGCATGCTGGCGGCCTACGTGATCGCGCTCGCCTTCTCACTGGTATACGGTATCGCCGCCGCCAAGAGCCGGATTTACGAACGGATCATGATTCCGGCGATCGATATCGCGCAGTCGGTGCCAGTGGTCGGCTTTTTTCCCGCCGCGATTTATTTCTTCGTCGCGCTTGCGCATGGCACCCGGCTCGGCGTCGAGCTCGCCGCGATTTTTCTCATCTTCACCAGCATGGCGTGGAACATGGCGCTGGGCGTGTTCGAATCGATCCGGACTATTCCGAACGATTCTATCGAGGCGCTCGACGCTTTTGGCGCCACCGGATGGCTCAAGCTCAAACGGTTGGTGCTGCCGGCATGCGTACCGAAACTGGTCTACAACTCGATCCTGTCGTGGGTGGCGGGATGGTACTACCTGATCGCGTGCGAGATTATCACGGTTGGCCCGGCGCATTACGAACTGCCGGGGCTGGGCAGCTACCTGATGCGCGCGGCCGACAAGGGCCGCTCAGGCGAGATTGTCGCGGGCCTCGCATTGCTGCTCGCGATCATCGTCGCGATGGACGCCATCGCGTGGCAGCCGCTGTCGAACTGGGCCGAAAAATTCCGGTACGAGTTCGCCGCTTCGAGCGAGGCGCTGCGTTCGCTCGGGATGCTCGACGCGCTGGGCGGCATCGGTCCCGCCGTCACCCGCGCTATCCGCGCGGCCTTTCTGCCGGTGCTGGGTCTGATCCACTGGCTGCTGGCCTCGACGCCGCCGTTCAATCCTTTGCGCTATCCGGCCCTGATGCGGTTCTGGCGGTTGCTGAAAACCAGCATGGCGCTGGCCGCGGGCGGGTTATTGCTCTACGGCCTGATTGCGGGGTTGATCGCCCTGGTCGGGGAGCTGACACGCCCATGGCCGGTAGAGGCGAGGCTCATCCCGGCTGCCACCGGGGTCTCGGTCCTGCGCATGACAGCCGCCTACCTGATTTCGCTGGCATGGACCGTGCCCTGCGCGATCGCGGCGAGCGAGAGTCCACGTTTCGCGCGCCGCCTGGCGCCGTTCGCCGAAATCGTTGGCTCGATGCCGGCCACCGCGCTCTTCCCGATCATCGTGCTGTTCGTCATCCGCGTCACCGGGGGCATGAATCTCGCCTCGATTCTCCTGATCCTCACCGGAATGCAATGGTATCTGCTGTTCAACCTGCTTGCCGGCGTGAGCCAGATTCCGGCCGATTTGAAGGAGGCCGTGCGTAGCTTTGGGCTCAGCCGCGTGGCCACCTGGCGCCAACTGGTGCTGCCGGCGCTGGTGCCCTCGCTGCTCACCGGCAGTATCACGGCATGGGGCGGCGGATGGAACGCGCTTATTCTGTCTGAATATTTCGTCTACCAGAACCATACCTACCAGGTATTCGGACTCGGCGCGCTGCTCGATGAAGCCACTTATGTCACTGGCAACGGCCAGATGATCCTGCTGAGCCTGCTCTCGATGGTTCTGGTCGTGATACTGTTGAACCGGCTCCTGTGGCGCAGGCTGTACGATGTCGCAACCGAGCGTTACCGGCTCGACTACTAAAGGTAATGGCAATGCGTGAGCCAGATACATCCGATCCATGGCCCTGCTCGAGCTCAACCAAGTCGCCAAGAGCTTCGTCCACGCCAAGGGTAATCTGCGGGTGCTCGAAAACATCACCTTCGCGGTCGAGGAAGGTGAGCTTGTCGCGCTGGTGGGACCGTCCGGATGCGGCAAGTCAACCCTGCTGCGCATCATAAACGGCGTCATGCCCGCCACTTCCGGACAGGTGCTTTACAGGGGCCGCCAGGTCGACGGCATCAATCTCGAATGCGCGCTGGTGTTCCAGTCCTTCGCGCTGCTGCCATGGCTGACGGTCAAGGCCAACGTCGAACTCGGCCTGGAGGCACTCGGGATCGCGCCGGCCGAACGCGAAAAACGCGCCGGCATTTATATCGACAAGGTCGGCCTCGACGGTTTCGAAGAGGCTTATCCGCGCGAACTTTCAGGCGGGATGAAACAGCGCGTCGGCCTGGCCCGCGCGCTCGCCGTCGAACCGCGGGTGCTGCTGATGGATGAGCCGTTCTCGGCACTCGACGCCCTCACCGCGATTACCTTGCGCGAGGAGCTGCTCGACATCTGGCAGATGCCCGGCATGCCGGTGCATACCATTGTGATCGTCACTCACATCATCGAGGAGGCGGTCGAGCTGGCCGATCGAATCCTGGTGTTATCGCCCTCACCCGGACGCATCGTCGCCGATCTCAGAGTCGAACTGCCGCGCCCGCGCGACCGCCGCCGCGAAGGCTTCAACGCGTTGACCGATAAGGTCTTCTCGCTAATTGAGGAGCGCGCCTGATGCCGCCCGCCGGTATCAACCCTATCCCGGATTGCCAAATGACGTCGGTCTTCGGTCTGCTCGATACCCTGGAGGACCGTGGCGGCCGCGACGACGGCTACAAAATCGCGCGCGACCTCCAATTCAAGTTCGGCGACCTGCTCAAGGTGATGAAGACCGCTGAAATCCTCGGCTTCGTCTCGACTCCAGCGGGCGACGTCGTGCTCGAACCGCTCGGCCGCGAGTTCCTCGCAAGCGACGTCAACGGGCGCAAAGCGATGCTGCACAGACAACTCAAGCAGCACGGGCTGTTCGCCTACCTGACGCGGCTGCTGCGCGGGCAAGAGGATCGTTCGCTGCAAAAGGAGGTCGTGCTGGAGCACCTCGCGATGCTCCTGCCCAACGAATCGCCCGAACGGCTTTTCTCGACCATCGTCAACTGGGGGCGCTATGCTGAACTCTTCGGCTATAACAAGGACGAAGACCGCTTCTATCTCGATCAGGAATAGGCTCGATCAGGAATAGGCTCGATCAGTCCGGTTTCAATCCCATCGGAGGGAAACCGCGGCTGAAAAGACCAAACTGAAACTGGAGGATGCAAGCATGTCAGTCGAAAGCGAAAAGGTAGTCAGCGACTTCTGCAAGGCGTGGGCCGGGCTCAACCTTGACCAAATCATGGGCTTCTTCACCGACGACGCCGTTTATCACAACATCCCACTCAAGCCCGCTTCGGGTAAGGAGGAGATTCGCAAGACCATCACGGGTCTGCTCAAGGGCACGACCTGGCTTGAGTTCAAGG